>NZ_LKGQ01000013.1:0-109188 GCF_001401785.1 Pseudoalteromonas sp. P1-16-1b
AGTAGCTCGTGCCTCGCTATGCGTTGCGCTCTGCCGTCTCAGTGGGGTCGCATTATAGGGAGATCCGAAAACAGATCAACCCTTTTTTGAAGAAAACTTGAAATAAATGACTGTTCGCTGGATATTTAGACTAAACGCTTAAAAAGACAACTAAAGTTAATCATATTTCGCCTTTAAAGCTGTAAAAACTTATTTTTTGGAAAATCTTTTCATAGTTATTGTAGTGATTACTAAGAAAACAAATTGTTTAGCTTTATATGGCCATTTAGATTAGTGGCGAATAAGTACATTAGGCAAGGACTCTACTATATAAAGTTAATGAGCTATTGGAGGGTATCAACTATTTCGAACTTTTTTATATTAATAACTATAAACTGTAAAAGTCGTTACATGGTCATATATTTATTAGTCTAAATAGCTTTACTTATAAATAGAAAGATAGCAGTCCTAAACGCTCGCATTATGATTCGTCGATTCTAGTTAGGCTATTTTATTAGATGAAAGGAATGAGAATAAATTTGCTATTAATAATAGAGCTAAAAGCTTTATTCATTTTGTGTGAATTTTAGATATTAAAAAGCCGAGCATAAGCTCGGCTTTTTGGTGTCTCTTTAAGACTTACTCTGCAGACTGCGCGTCTTCTTGAACTTCTTCGCTCGCCGCTGGGCGACCAACTAGTTCAATATAAGCCATTGGTGCATTATCACCAGCACGGAAGCCACACTTAAGAATACGAGTGTAACCACCTGGACGATCCGCATTACGAGGACCGATTTCACTGAATAACTTACCAACTACTTCATTATCACGCGTGCGAGCAAACGCTAAACGGCGATTTGCTACACTGTCAGTCTTAGCCAGTGTGATTAAAGGTTCAATTACACGGCGTAACTCTTTCGCTTTAGGCAAAGTAGTTTTGATGATTTCATGTTTCACCAAAGAACCTGCCATATTGCTGAACATCGCTTTACGATGGCTACTGTTACGGTTTAATTGACGACCACTCTTACGATGGCGCATGACCCTATCCTTCTAACTAAACTAATATAGTGATTTAGATTATTCAGCTAGGCTTGCAGGCGGCCAATTTTCTAGGCGCATGCCTAGAGAAAGACCACGTGAAGCTAGCACGTCTTTTATTTCAGTTAGAGACTTCTTACCTAGATTAGGCGTTTTAAGAAGCTCAACTTCAGTGCGCTGAACTAAATCACCGATATATTGAATTTGCTCGGCTTTCAAACAGTTTGCTGAACGTACTGTTAATTCAAGATCATCAACTGGACGAAGTAGAATAGGATCGAATTCTGGCTTCTCTTCTTTCTCTTCTGGCTCAGTTACATCACGTAAATCTACGAATGCATCTAATTGCTCAGCTAAGATAGTAGACGCACGGCGGATCGCTTCTTCAGGATCTAAGGTGCCGTTTGTTTCCATATCAATGATTAACTTGTCTAAATCTGTACGTTGCTCAACACGGGCTGATTCAACCGAGTACGCAATACGTTCAACTGGGCTGAATGATGCATCAAGCAGCAATCGACCAATTGGACGCTCATCGTCATCAGAGGATAAACGACTAGATGCCGGCACATAACCACGACCACGCTCAACACGAATACGCATGCTGATCTCGCTGTTATTTGTTGTTAAATTACAAATAACATGATCTGGGTTAGCAATTGTTACATCGCCATCGTGCTGAATATCTGCCGCAGTCACAGGGCCTACACCAGATTTAGTCAGGGTCAGAAAAACTTCA
The DNA here is from genome assembly GCF_001401785.1 of Pseudoalteromonas sp. P1-16-1b. Taxonomy (GTDB): domain Bacteria; phylum Pseudomonadota; class Gammaproteobacteria; order Enterobacterales; family Alteromonadaceae; genus Pseudoalteromonas; species Pseudoalteromonas undina. The sequence goes on from NZ_LKGQ01000013.1 coordinate 1,760, forward strand.
TCTTTGCCTTCTAACGTTACCGCTAGACCTTTAAGGTTTAGTAGTATTTCAATGATGTCTTCTTGTACGCCTTCTTTCGCGCTGTACTCATGCAATACACCGTCGATTTCAACTTCAGTTACTGCACATCCAGGCATAGATGATAACAGTATACGGCGTAAGGCATTACCCAAAGTGTGACCAAAGCCACGCTCGAGTGGTTCTAAAACTACTTTAGAACGCGTTGGGTTGATAGCGTCGATATCGACTAACCTTGGTTTTAGAAATTCTGTAACAGAACCCTGCATTTTATCCTCTCTTAACTCTTAACTTTACTTAGAGTAAAGTTCGACGATTAGTTGTTCATTAATGTCCGCAGACAGATCTGAACGCTCAGGTAGGCGCTTGAAGCTACCTTCCAATTTCTTACCGTCAACTTCAACCCAAGTCGGCTTTTCACGTTGCTCAGCCAACTCTAGAGCAGCGATGATACGTGCTTGTGTTTTAGACTTCTCACGGATTACAACAGTATCTTCTGGAGTAATTACGTATGAAGGAATATTCACAACACGACCATTAACTAGAATCGCTTTGTGGCTTACTAACTGACGTGCTTCAGCGCGTGTGCTAGCAAAACCCATGCGATATACAACATTGTCTAAACGTTGCTCTAAAAGCTGTAACAAGTTTTCACCTGTGTTGCCTTTAAGGCGAGCAGCTTCTTTGTAGTAGTTACGGAATTGCTTTTCTAATACACCGTAGATACGACGTACTTTTTGCTTTTCACGTAATTGTAAACCGTAATCAGATAAGCGTCCTTTACGAGCGCCGTGCTGACCAGGTGCAGTCTCAAGTTTACACTTAGAGTCGATAGCTCTTACGCCGCTCTTAAGGAACAGGTCAGTACCTTCACGACGACTCAGCTTGAGCTTAGGGCCCAAATATCTTGCCATGTTATTTCTCCTAACCTATTGTTAAACGCGACGTTTCTTCGGTGGACGACAACCATTATGTGGTATTGGCGTCACGTCAGTAATGTTGGTGATACGGTAACCAGCAGCATTCAAAGCACGTACAGCAGATTCACGACCTGGACCTGGACCTTTGATGAAAACTTCTAGATTTTTTAAACCGTATTCTTGAGCAGCAGTACCTGCACGCTCTGCAGCAACCTGAGCAGCGAATGGAGTAGATTTACGTGAACCACGGAAACCTGAACCACCGGCAGTAGCCCATGATAGTGCATTACCTTGACGGTCGGTAATCGTTACAATAGTGTTGTTGAAAGACGCATGAACATGAGCCATACCATCAGCAACTTGCTTTTTAACCTTTTTACGACGAATTGGTGTCTTAGCCATTTTACTATCCCCTTATCGCTTAATAGGCTTACGAGGACCCTTACGGGTACGCGCGTTAGTCTTTGTTCTTTGACCACGAAGTGGTAAAGAGCGACGGTGACGTAGGCCACGGAAACAACCAAGGTCCATAAGGCGCTTGATATTCAAAGTAACTTCACGACGAAGGTCACCTTCTACAGTGTACTTGCCAACTGCTTCACGCAGTACGTCAAGTGTTTCGTCTGAAAGTTCACCGATTTTTGTGGTCTCGGCGATACCAGTCGCTTCTAAGATAGCCTTAGAGCGAGTCTTACCTATGCCATAAATAGCTGTTAAACCAATAACTGCATGTTTATGATCAGGGACGTTAATGCCAGCGATACGGGCCACTAACACATCTCCTATATTTGAATTTGGTAATCATCTGTTTGAAAAGCCCGTAAGGATACTCAAACGAAGACCAAATCACAACTAAAAACACAGGCCGAGAAATCTCAGCCTGCACGACTGTTTACTTAGCCTTGCCTTTGCTTATGCTTAGGCTCACTGCAAATTACGCGTACTACACCAGCACGTTTAATAACTTTACAGTTACGGCATATTTTCTTAACGGAAGCACGTACTTTCATTGCTCAACTCCGTAAACTGACCTTATCGACCGTAGCCTTTAAGGTTCGCTTTTTTCAGCACAGAATCATACTGATGTGACATCAGATGCGTCTGTACTTGTGCCATAAAGTCCATGATTACAACAACGATAATCAAAATTGATGTACCGCCGAAATAGAATGGCGTTTGCCATGCCATAGTCATGAATTCGGGCACCAGACAGATAAAGGTTATATACAAAGCACCTGCCAATGTCAGGCGTGTCATCACTTTATCAATGTATTTAGATGTCTGCTCACCTGGACGAATACCTGGGATAAATGCGCCAGATTTTTTCAGGTTGTCTGCTGTTTCACGCGGGTTAAAAACCAACGCTGTGTAGAAAAAGCAGAAGAAGATGATAGCCGCAGCTAAAACCATTGCATACAAAGGCTGACCTGGAGTCAACGTTGTAGCAATTGCTTGTAGCACATCAGCAACCGGACCTTCACCCTGGCCGAACCAGCTTGCAATTGTACCAGGGAACAGAATTATACTGCTAGCGAAAATTGGTGGAATAACACCCGCCATATTTACTTTCAGAGGTAAATGCGTGCTTTGAGCAGCAAATACTTGACGACCTTGTTGACGCTTGGCGTAGTTAACAACGATACGTCGTTGACCACGTTCAAAGAATACAACAAGATAAGTAACAGCGAATACTATAACCGCAACCATCAACAGTACAAAAACATTCAAATCACCTTGGCGCGCCATTTCGGCTGTCGAACCAATAGCAGACGGCAGGTTAGCTACAATACCAACAAATATTAGAACTGAGATACCGTTACCGATACCACGTTCTGTTATCTGTTCGCCCAACCACATAAGGAACATAGTACCGGTTACTAAACTCACCACTGCGGTGAAATAGAATCCCATACCTGGGTTAACAACTAACCCGTTCATCATGCCCGGTAAGCTTGTGGCAATACCGATTGATTGGATAGTAGCAAGCACAAGCGTGCCGTAGCGTGTGTACTGGCTTATCTTTTTACGCCCTTGCTCACCTTCTTTCTTAAGCTCTATAAACGGCGGATACATATGCGTTAATAGTTGCGTAATAATCGAAGCCGAGATATACGGCATGATACCCAGTGCTAACACTGAAGCTCGCTCAAGCGCACCACCGCTAAACATGTTGAACATCTCAACAATGGTGCCCTTTTGTTGCTCGAAGAAATCGGCAAGTACAGCGGCGTCAATCCCAGGGATCGGCACAAATGAACCTAGACGGTAAATTATGATAGCACCCAATACGAAGAGTAATCGGCGCTTCAATTCCGAAAGTCCACCTTGTGCACTTTGTGTATCTTGACCTGGTTTAGCCATTAGTACTTCCTTAGTCTTCTACCTTGCCTCCGGCAGCTTCGATAGCTTCGCGTGCACCTTTAGAAGCCTTAAGGCCTTTAACGGTAACAGCGCGTGAAACTTCGCCAGATTTAACAACTTTAACGAACTGAACGTTCTTTTTAACTAGACCAGCTGCTTGTAACGCGCTTAGGTCTACCACATCGCCTTCAACTTTAGCGATTTCGTATAGGTTAATTTCTGCAGATACTAAAGATTTGCGAGAAGTGAAACCGAACTTAGGTAGACGACGTTGCATAGGCATTTGACCGCCTTCGAAACCAACGCGTACTTTACCGCCAGAACGTGATTTTTGACCTTTGTGACCACGGCCACCAGTCTTACCAAGACCAGAACCGATACCACGACCAACACGTTTTGGAGCAGTTTTTGAACCTGCAGCAGGTGAAAGTGTATTCAAATGCATCGAATTACCCCTCTACCTTAACCATGTAATAAACCTGGTTAATCATACCACGCACACATGCTGTGTCTTCTAACTCAACAGTGTGATTGATACGACGTAAACCAAGACCGCGTAATGTAGCTTTATGCTTCGGTAAACGACCGATAGAGCTTTTTACTTGTGTTACTTTTACAGTTTTATTAGCCATGGTTTACCCCAAAATCTCATCTACTCGAAGACCACGTTTTGCAGCGATCGACTGAGGAGAATTCATGTTCTCAAGTGCTGAGATCGTTGCACGTACAACGTTGATCGGGTTAGTAGAACCGTAACATTTAGAAAGTACGTTCTGCACACCAGTCACTTCAAGTACTGCACGCATAGCACCACCTGCAATGATACCAGTACCTTCAGATGCTGGTTTCATAAACACTTGTGAGCCAGCATGACGTCCTTTAACAGGATGCTGTAATGTGTTGCCATTTAGGTCTACGTTGATCATGTTACGACGTGCTTTTTCCATTGCTTTTTGAATAGCAGCTGGAACTTCACGTGCTTTACCATAACCGAAACCTACTTTACCTGCGCCATCACCAACTACAGTTAGTGCAGTAAAGCTAAAGATACGACCACCTTTAACTACTTTAGACACACGGTTCACCGCGATTAGCTTTTCAGCTAAATCAGGCTGTTGTTGCTTTGCTTCTACGTTAGCCATTGTCTACTCCTAGAATTGCAAACCGGCTTCACGCGCAGCATCAGCTAGCGCCTTCACACGGCCGTGATATTTAAAGCCACTGCGATCAAAAGCAATCTTTTCGATGCCTTTGTCAGCCGCACGTTCAGCAACCGCTTTACCAACTGCTTGTGCAGCTGCAACGTTGCCTGTGCCTTTAACTGTTTCGCTAATAGCTTTCTCAACAGTAGAAGCAGCAGCCAGTACATTACCCTCAGCGTTTACAACTTGAGCGTAAATGTGACGTGGCGTGCGGTGGATAACAAGACGCGTTGTGCCTTGTTCAATATAATTTCTACGAGTGCGTTTAGCACGACGTAGACGAGCTGTTTTTTTATCCATCGTCTTACCTTACTTCTTCTTAGCCTCTTTACGGCGTACATTCTCATCTGAATAACGAACACCTTTACCTTTATAAGGCTCAGGTTTACGGTATGCACGAATGTTAGCAGCTGTTTGACCAACTAACTGCTTGTCTACGCCCTTAACTAGAACTTCTGTTTGGCTTGGAGTTTCAATCGTAATTCCTTCAGGAACTGCGAAATTAACCGGGTGCGAGAAACCAAGAGTTAAGTCTAAAACTTTGCCCTTAGCTGCAGCACGGTAACCAACACCTACTAACTGAAGTTTCTTCTCGTAACCTTCATGCGTACCAACAACCATGTTGTTGATTAGAGCGCGAGCAGTACCTGCTTGTGCCCATGCATTGGCTACGCCTTCACGAGGTAAAGTTGTAATAACGTTGTCGTTAACTTGTACTTCAACTGCATCGTTGATTGTACGAGTAAGTTCACCGTTTTTGCCTTTAACTGTGATTTCCTGGCCTTTTAATGTAACTTCTACACCGGCAGGAACGTTTATTGGTGCCTTTGCTATGCGAGACATAGTTCCCCTCCGATTAAGCTACAAAACCAATGATTTCACCACCAACGCCTGCACTACGTGCTGCGCGGTCTGTCATTAGGCCTTTAGAAGTTGATACGATAGCGATACCTAAACCACCCATTACCTTCGGTAATTCGTCACGTCTCTTATAGATACGTAGACCAGGGCGACTTACACGCTGGATATTTTCAATAACAGCTTTGCCTTCGAAGTACTTTAACTCGATAGAAAGCTCAGGTTTAACATCACCACTTACTGCGAAGTCTGCGATGTAACCTTCATTTTTTAATACATTAGCTACTGCTACTTTCAGTTTCGAATTAGGCATCGTTACAGATACTTTCTTCGCTGACTGACCGTTACGGATTCGTGTAAATAAATCCGCGATAGGATCTTGCAAGCTCATAGTCTTACTCCCATGATTCTATTACCAGCTAGCCTTTTTAAGGCCAGGAATTTCACCGCGCATAGCTGCTTCGCGAACTTTAATACGGCTCATGCCGAATTTGCGAAGGAAACCATGTGGGCGGCCCGTAATGTTACAACGATTACGTTGACGTGCAGGGCTAGAATCACGAGGTAAAGCTTGTAGCTTAAGTACCGCGTCCCAACGATCATCTTCAGATGTATTAACATCACTGATGATAGCTTTTAGTGCTGCACGCTTTTCAGCGTACTGAGCAACTAGTTTAGTGCGCTTTGCTTCGCGCGCTTTCATAGAATTCTTTGCCATAACCCTACCCTTATTTCTTGAATGGGAAGTTAAACGCTTCTAACAACGCACGGCCTTCCTCATCTGATTTCGCAGATGTAGTGATTGTGATATCCATACCGCGTACACGGTCTACTTTATCATAATCAATTTCTGGGAAGATGATTTGTTCACGTACGCCCATGCTGTAGTTACCACGTCCATCAAAAGACTTAGCACTTACACCACGGAAGTCACGGATACGTGGGATAGCGATTGAAACCAAACGCTCAAAAAAGTCCCACATACGCTCGCCGCGTAGGGTTACTTTACAACCAATCGGGTAACCTTCACGCACTTTGAAGCCAGCAACAGATTTGCGTGCTTTAGTGATTAAAGGTTTCTGACCAGAGATAGCTTCTAGATCCGCAACAGCGTTATCTAAAATCTTCTTGTCAGCTAAGGCTTCGCCCACACCCATATTTAATGTGATCTTCTCGATCTGAGGGACTTGCATGACAGAGCTGAAACCAAACTTCTCTTGAAGTTCAGCAACTACTTTGTCTTTATATACTTCATGCAGTTTCGCCATCATTCTACTCCAACTATTAGATAGTTTTACCAGTAGATTTAAAGATACGTAATTTCTTACCATCTTCAATCTTGAAACCTACACGATCTGCTTTGCTCGTTTCCGAGTTGTAGATCGCAACGTTTGATACGTCGATAGACGCTTCTTTCTCAACAATACCGCCAGCTTGGTTCAACTGTGGAACCGGCTTTTGGTGTTTCTTGATTAAGTTAATGCCTTCGACAAATACTCGACCAGACTCGGTTACAACTGAAAGCACTTTGCCGCGCTTACCTTTGTCTTTACCTGCTAGTACGATTACTTCGTCATCACGACGGATTTTTGCTGCCATGATAGACTCCTTACAGTACTTCTGGGGCTAGTGAAACGATTTTCATGAACTTTTCATTACGAAGTTCGCGAGTCACAGGGCCGAAAATACGAGTACCAATAGGCTGCAAGTTATCATTTAAGATAACAGCCGCATTGCTGTCGAAACGGATCAATGAACCGTCTGGACGACGAACGCCTTTTTTGGTACGCACAACTACCGCGTTTTTAACATCACCTTTCTTCACTTTACCGCGAGGAATCGCTTCTTTTACAGAAACTTTAATGATATCGCCAATCGCTGCATAGCGACGGTGTGAACCACCAAGGACTTTTATACACTGCACTTTGCGAGCGCCGCTGTTATCAGCAACTTCCAGCTGAGTTTGCATTTGGATCATGTTAATGACCTCCGGTGTAGTAATTACAACTTGTCTTAAATTTGTTTAAAATCAAGACATTTCGATTGAATTCCACTCAAAAAACATACTAGATGTCTCTTAAGGGCGGGCAATTGTATCAGCATTGAGGGGGGAGTGGTAGGTTATTTTTTAATTAATTTAATGCGGACGATAAATTAGAAACTGGTTTTTTATGCTATCTATCTAAATTACAGGTGGTTATAAAACAAACAAGGCACCTTTACGGTGCCTTGTTTTATATCAGTAATTAAAATTAGCCAAACAAACCTTTTAATTTGTCTTTAATTTTGTCTTTAGCTTTTTCTTTTGCTTCGTCTTTAACCGCACTGCCTATATCTAATTTTATGCCAACATCATGAAATGGGCCTTTTATTCTCAGAGGAATTTTAAAGCCAGTGCTATCATCGGTAGTACCTTGACCTTCAATAGAGTCAACGAGACCTGTTACTAGGCGGTAATTAACCAGAGTTTGCGGCAAATCAACGTCTCCTTCACCTGAAATGCGTATTAAAGGGCTGATCAACGATAAATCAGTATTTTTGCCTACGCCATTGGTAAAGTTAAAACTACCAGAAAGTGCAGAGAAATCTGTTTTCTCAGATTCCTCAAATCCTGTATCTAATCCCTCAGACACGGCATTAAAGTTGCCTTTAACTAGCTCTTTCCCCTTACGCACCATTTCTGCTACGTTTGCTCCCTTAACTGCACCATCAGCGAACTTGAATCCTAGTTTACCATTAAGCGCGTTAATAAACGTTTTTTGGCTTTGCCCTGCTGTGGTTAGATTCCAGTTTAAAGAGCCCTTGCCCATTAGCTTATCAAAGCCTGCAGCATCGCTAAGTAATGGCTGTGCGTCTATTTTATCTAAATCGAAGTTGGTTGCTATTTTATAAGGGGTATTTTGAGCATTGATAGTCACCACCCCTTTACCTGTTCCTTCATAAGCCGCAAAGCTGTCTAAACTTAATTTAGCAACGCTATTTTTTAGTGCCACAGTAAACTGGTTGGCGCCGAGTTTAATATCGTTCGCTTTTAAGCCACTTGAACGGACAATCACATTTGCATCTAATGCATTCAAGCCACTTAAATCAATTTTAGTATCATCCCACACTATCGGCTCTGCAGGCTTAGAGTCGTCTTTTGCAGGGACTTCTTTTTTTGCAACGGTTTCAGGTAAGTAAGGATTTAAATCAAGCATGCCTAAGTCAATATCAGCATTAACAGCTAAGCGACTGCCTAAATTTAACTTACTTTTACCTTTAATCTCGAGTGCATCGAGCGTTGCTACTAATTCAGTTAAGTTAAACTCTTCACCGAGTAAGTGCATTTCAGCATTGATGCTAAAGGCGTTAAACGCATTGTCTTTAGCGTTTAAGTCAACTCCTTGCCAGTTAGCAATATTTTTAACCGAATCACCGTTAAGTGTTAAAAGTCCTTTAATGTCTTGGCCTTGTTTGGCTATGCTGCCATCAAACGTTAAATCTACTAAGCGTGAGTTAAGCGTTTGTTTAACATTAAATGGGGCGCCTTCAATCGCTTTTGCTGGTGTGTCGAGTTTTACATCAAGCTCAAAGCGCTCTTGCATGTAAGTTATAGCTCCTTTTACTTCGAGCTGTTTGCGCAGTGAAGGCAGTAATATAGCCAGTTCTAAATCGCTAATTTTTTGTTTAGCGCCCGTTTGACCATCTAAATAAGTAAACGACCCGCCATAAATAGCGACCTCGCCTAACTGAATATCAAAGTTTTCAGGTAATTTGACTGCCTCACTCGATTGAGTTTGCTGCTCTGGTTGTTTAGCTACTGCATCAAATAACTGCCAGTTAGCTTTGCCGCTTTTATCGGTTTCTAGCAAGATATCAGGCTCATTAATAACAAACTTTTCTAGTTTTAACTCGCCACCGAGTAATGAAAGCCAAGGAATATGAACAGCAAGTTGCTGCATACTCGCCATATCAGCGCGAGAGCCGCTAGGCATATTGGCAAAATGCACATCATTAAGTTCTAATTTTAATGCAGGAAATACACTGAGGGTTTTATCGCCCTTTATGGTTAATGTGCGCCCGGTTGTTTTTTCAACCTGCTCAGATACTTTATTAAAAATGGTATCAGTAGGAATTAAAAAAGGTGCAGCAACAATTAACGCTATACATAGCAATAATATGACACCAATAACTTTAAATAAGGTCTTCATGATCATCCTTTCAAACGTGCAAATAATGTTCTTATCATAGCGGGAGTTAGTGCCAAAAGCATTGTTAAATAATAAAAAATGTATTAACTATAGCTCTTCTCTTTCTAAACCAGGTTTTGAAGGCTCACTTTAATAAACTTAAAGATTCATGCTCCTGATTACATTCCTTTAATTGTTCGGTATGATGCGCGCCCCTGTTGTATTTAGCCTAAATAAGCTAAAATGAAGCGACTAAAAAGTATATCTAACCGGAGAGTCTACAAGGCATGAAGAAACTGCTAATTTCACCGTCAAAAATGGCATTAGGCGAGCAAGAAAGTCAAATTTATCAAAACATTCTGAAGCAATCTTCAGAGCTAAGCCTAAACCTGATGGCTGTGAAAGTGGAAAACCATCCAGAAGACTTTTTAGGTTGGTGCTACGAGCTATTAAATGCAAGCCGCGACCGTATTAATTACGACTTACTCGAAACCCAACAATTACCATTATTAAAAAAGTTGCATGACCAACTTATTACAGCCATTAGCTTTTTACAGTTAAAAACATTACGGGTAGCACCTTGGCCAGTAGTGAGTATGTTTGTAGAGCAACATAAAGAACTGGTGGCACTTGATGAGCAATTACGTTTAACTGCTTATATTGCAGGTCTGCGTGAAAAGCCGTTAAAAGAGATGATCCCTGAAGACTTACTCGCTTTTAGCGGTAAGCATATGGCATCACTCGATCCGAGTACTTATAACTTTGATGTAGAGTGGTTTGCCTCTACAAAAAGCGCCAAAGGTTTTCACCAGATGCTGGCTGACCTGCCAGGTGCCTTCGACGATGCCCTTAGCAACATTCCACTTGAGGGTGATGTAGCGCAAAATGATTACCAACAATTTGTAGTTGCTTACTTGAGTGCATTTAATGGTAGTGATGAAAAACCAACACTGGCACCTGCCACCCGTTTATTAGCAATGCGCCGCCCTGACGTATTTACACCAATAAGTAATAGCCGCTTAGATGCACTTTGCTCAGCTTTAGGTATCACCAAATTAAATAACCGCGACTTTGAGCGTTATTGGCAAGATGTAGTACAAAGCATTCACGCTATGTCATGGTTTAAAATGGCCAATGCTGGTAATGAACTAGAAACACAATTAGTCGACATTAAAGCGCTTATACCTTGCTTTTTTTACTATGCAGATACTAATACTGCAGATAACTCTAACTACATTAAGCTACTTAATAAACCTACACGTAGCACTTCTAACAGCAGTAAAGCGCCACGCCGAGGCAAAGAATCTGCTGAGATTTTAGTGGATCGCGCTCTTGCTGCTGATGATGTTCCAGAGCATATTCGTGCTAAACGTGACTCTATTATTAGCGAAGTACAAAAAGGCCGCGGTGTTAACGAAACAATTACCCTAATGCGTGCCATTTTTGGTTAATTAACCCACAAGAAAAATAAAATAGCCTAGCAGCGCTTTGATGGTGCAGCTAGGCTATTTTTTGCACCAGCAAAGTGAACCTGCTAAATAATTACTTTTCTATCCCTACCTCATATTATTTTCAATACATTGTTTTAAATAATAAAAATAATTTATAAACGAATAAGTTTAATTTGGCACACACAGTGCAAATACCCCATTAATAACATAATAAAATGCCGCCAAAAAAAGGTTGTAGTCGTTCATAATAAAAAGCCTTGGCGTGCAAAATCATACAATGGGAAATGAGACATGCTAAAACTACAAAAAACAATATTGATTAGTGCATTGGCATTAACAGGAATGACATCAACTACTGCATTTGCTGAAGTAACAGCAAATGCAGCAGCCACTTCAAACTACTTATGGCGCGGACAAGAGCAAACTGGGGGCGATGCAGCTGTATCTGGCGGTATTGATTACGCTAATGAATCTGGATTTTATGCAGGTACGTGGGCGTCAAATGCGTCTTGGGCCGATGAAATGACCTACGAGCTAGACTTATACGCAGGCTTTGGCGGCGCAATTAATGAAAGCGTGAGTTATGACGTAGGGTATATCTATTATGCGTACCCTGATGCGGCATCAGGTGCAGATGCAGATTTTTCTGAAGTTTACGGTAGCATTAGTGTGCAAGGTTTTACATTTGGTGCAGCCATACTTGCAACTTCTGCTGCCAATGGTGACGGTACTGATTTTGGTGATTCATTGTATTTAAACGCCGATTACAGCTTTGCTGTTGGTAGCAATGGCACAGAAATGGCGCTACATATAGGTCATTACTCAGGCGATTTCATCGGTGATGACAATATTATTGATTATGGTGTATCTGTGTCTAAAGATGGTTTTACTTTTGGTCTATCAGATAACGACATGGATGGCTCTGATATAAAAGCCTATGTAGCCTACGCTGTAGACTTTAACCTATAAAAAGAATGTGTTACTTGCTGCAACACTAAGGGCCGCAAGGCCCTTTCTCGTTTAGAGCGGTTTAAAAATGCTCGTAATCCTCTCTAGGATTAGCTACTAAAGCGCCTATATTACCCGCCTCGGTCAATCAACGACTACCTAGCTGCCGTTAAATATTTCCGCGTTATGCTAACTCGCTTAAATAAGCATTATTGTGTATTGGCATTATATTCTCTGTTTCAAATAAGCTTTTTATACCAATTCGCTAAAATAAAAGGCCGCACGAAATGCGGCCTTTAAATAACTTAGCGTTAAAACTTAGCTAAATTATTTTTATTGTCTTTATCTACAAGCTTAATGTAAGGGTCTATCCCAGCGTACATGGGTTTTTCTTTTACTTTAAGTTCGATGGTGTTTGCACCAGACACTATTTGATGTTTTTGTGAATAAATCACAAAGTCTTCGGCTAGAAGATTTTCAGGATCATCATTAAATAATGCAATATCAATCATTTCATCAAGTGGTTGTTCGGTTTCTTCACCTTGACCATCGGCACGCTGTTTCGTTGCTTCAACGCTCAGTGTTACCGTGTAAAAACCCTCGCTATCAGTGCTATCTGTAATCGATACCTCTTTCATTTCAAGCTCATAAAGTGTTATATACTTAAACTGATCATCAATAAAGCGTTGCTCTGCTTTTGTTGCGTCTCGTTTTAAATAACTGAGTAAATCGAGTGTGGTGGGGTATGGCGTTGATTGGTATTTAAACTCATTCAAAAATGCTTTAAGTGCTGCATTTAAGCGTTTTTCACCTAAGCGATCATATAGCGCCATCATCACAACAGAACCTTTATTGTAGTGAAGATACTGCTGAGCCTGCGTTTTATACAGCGGCATTTCTTCAAACGCTTCCCCTGTACGACCCATTAAGTATTTGTCTAGCTCGTATTTTAAAAACTTACGTAGCTTCTCGGCGCCAAAGCGTTTTTTTAACACCATAAGCGCACTGTATTGGGAGAGCGTTTCTGATATAACGGCACTGCCCTCTACATTAGCCCCTGATACTTGATGTCCCCACCATTGGTGCGCCACTTCATGTGCGGTTACATAATAAGGGAGGTCAACTTTACTCTCATCCCTTAAATCTGTAACAAAACCAATACTTTCTGAGTAAGGCACTGTATTGGCAAAACTTTGCGCAAATGAGCGATATTTTGGAAACTCAATAATACGTAACTGCTTATGCTGATACGGGCCAAATGCTTGGGTATAGTAATCTATTGAGTCTTGTACCGACTCAATCATACGGTCAACATTCCATGCATGATCTTTGTGGTAGTACACTTCAATATTTACACCGTTATGCTCAACCTTTTTGCTTTCAAGTTCAGCCGAAAGCACAGAATAAAAGTTTAAAATAGGGGCATCCATTTCATAAACAAAAGTACGGCGCCCGTCTTTTACACTCTCACTTTTTAAGTAACCAGGTGTAATTGCAAATTGCGACTCATCGGTAGTTACCGTTGCTTTATAGCTTATAAACCCATTATCAGGACCAAACTCATTTTGCGTATAATAGCGGCTGTCTTCTAGTTTATGCGCACGTTCAAGTTCGGGTAAATCGTGCTTACGACGCTCATACTTATCCGCAATTTGAAAATACCTTTGATAACCAAAATTCGGTAATAACTCTCTATTATTTATAAATGTACCGTTATACACCAGCTGAGTATCTGAATACCTATCAACAAAACCGTTATGTTCTCGGGAAACTGAAAGCTCACCTTCGCGTACTTCATTAGGCATTAGCGGTTGTTCAAACTCAAACCATACCATATCAAACTCAGGTAAACGCTCTACTATTTTCCCGCCGGCCATTTTTACATCCCAGCTTTTAGCGTGGTTAGGCTCGTTAATTAACACACGGGCTATTGGCTCGTTAGCGGTATTAGTAAACTTAATTTTTGCAACGGCGGTTAATGCACGCTTTTTAGGGTAAATATCAATGTGTAAATTAACATCGGTTATTACAGGGAGTGGCAAATCTTTGTATTGTGAAAACTCTTGTTCATAGCTTACTTGAAGAGTTTCGTTATCATCACTTGTTACAAACTCGTTGAGCATACGGGTGTTGTGATAAATGTTATAACCTGCTCCCACAAATACCAATAAACTTATAGCGGCAGCAATTTGACCTTTTAAAGACATGTTGTAACGTATTAAAGATAAGCGAGTGCGCAATGTTTGCGACGGGCCGCGATGCCATAAAGCAAACCCAACAATAGCCAAAAATACACTTAATGCGCCCCAATATAAGGTGTACCAATGCGCGCCTTGTAAAAAGTGTCCGTAACCGTTTATATCAGAATACGGTACGCTACTACTTTGCGAAAAGTGATACATGTGATGCTCAAATCCGTAAGCACCCATTACCATTTGGGCAATGTAATACAGAATAAATAACCCCATACCTATATATTTATTAGGGCTAATTATTTGCAAAAAGAACGCCAAAATAGCCATCATAATTAAAGGCAGTAACGTAAGATAACCTAACCTAAATAAGTACTGGCCAAGCTCTAGATTAAATTGCCCCTTAAATAGTTGTACTGCAATGGTAAACATCATACCTACTAAATAAAGACCACAAACCGCAGTGATTAACGCAATAATTTTAGATATCCAAAACACACTGTTATGAACTGGGAAACTGTCAACAATATCGCCCATACCACTGTGGCGCTCCCGCCAAACCAGCTCTGCGCTGTAATAAGCAATAATGATAAACATAAATAAGCTAGAGGTGTTTTGAATGATGCTCACCATATTTTGTGTCAGTGGCCAATCCGTTGTGCCATACGCGCCAATAGGAGCAAAGAGTGGCACAAGCAACATAGTAATACTTACACCGGCTAAAATCATAAAAGGCGCACTTAATATAACCTGCTTAAGTTCAAATAAGCTGCGCATTACTAGTTGCGATTGCGTATTGATCCCTTTTGATTTGTAATTTTTAGCCTTGCTAATAAGTGCTGCTTGTTTATTTTTTACAAACGTAGATACAGCAAATTGTTTTTTTTGTTTTTTAGTTACTACGCGATTACCTAACTTCCCTAGGCCAAAAAACATCGCTAAGCTTATTGCTACCCACAAAATACGGTTAATCAAAAAATCGCCCGAGAGCGTTAACACTTCGGTATTTTTATCACTTACAGTCCAATAACGGGTTAAGTCAATTAACGAACCTGACCCAAATGGATCGGCGTATACAACAATATCTCTAAATGCTAAGTCATCAAAGTAGATGCCCGCTATTTGGTAGGTTATAAAAATCACTACAGCTGTAACATATACCGCCATCATGGTTTTAAAATACACAGCCACACTATTAAAAATAGCCGAAAGTACTAACAAGCTGGGTATTGCTAAATATAAAAAAGGAGCTGTGTAATATATTAACTTATTAGGGCCTACTAGCTCACTATCGAGCCAGCCAACCAATAAACCAAATTGCGATCCAAAAAACACACCCAGCGGCACCGTTAAAAAAACAACTAGCACCACTAAGTAAGCACCAAAAAAACGCCCAGATTGATAAGCAAGAGGGTTAACCGGCTTACTAAACACCAACTCATCCATTTTGCTCTCACTGTTGCGAATAGCTGAGCTGGCAACAAAGTTAACCACTAAAAACATAGCAAGCGTACAAAAGGTAACCGTTAAAACCATAATGGTATAAGGCGAGTTCATATGAACATTAGCCCCGCCTAACGGAAGCTTACTACTAGAGCTTATAAAAAACGCCATAAAAAAGAAGATTAATGACGTCACATAAAACGAAGGTTGGCGCACAAAATAGCGCAGTTCAAACGCGAGCATATTAAAAAACATAGCGCCCCCTTATGCTACTTGGCTGTTACGATGATTAAGCAACGCAGAAAAATACACATCTTCTAGGTTTGCGTTACTCGTTTCAAAGCCTTCGGGTGCTTGCTCTGCTAATACATGTAATATGGTTTGCCCAGCAAATAAGCGTTTTGAAATAACAGGCAGTTGTGATTCAAGCTCTTGCGCTTCTTCTTGGCTCATGGCCTTGCGCCAAATTTGCCCTTGCAGTTTATCGGTAAGGGCAATTGGGTTACCCTCTAATAGTATTTTACCGCCAGCCAGTACAGCCATGTTTGGGCAAAGCTCTGCTACATCTTCAACAATGTGGGTCGATAATATAACTACTTTTTGCTCGCCTAAGCTTACTAACAAGTTATGAAAACGATTTCGCTCCTCAGGATCTAAACCTGCAGTTGGCTCATCAACAATTAGTAAATCAGGGTCGCCCAATAATGCTTGTGCAATACCAAAACGCTGGCGCATACCCCCCGAAAAACCACTAACGGCTTTTGAGCGATGTTGATATAAATTAGTATGTGCAAGCAAGCCTTCCACCGACTCTTTACGTTCTGCTTTGTTGTGAATACCTTTTAAAACAGCCATATGATCGAGTAAATCGTAAGCGTTAACACGCGGATATACACCAAAATCTTGTGGTAAATAGCCTAAACGCTGACGCAATGCTTGTGGGTCTTTAAACACATCAATGCCATCAAAAGTAATAGAGCCCTGATCAGCTGACTGCAATGTAGAAATAGTTCGCATTAACGACGATTTACCCGCACCATTTGGCCCAAGTAATCCGAACATACCTTTACCAATTGATAAATCAACACCTTGAAGTGCATGTACGCCGTTGTCGTAGGTTTTTGATAACCCTGTTATTGATAGCATTTTTTACTTCCTTGAATTGTAAGTATTATTTTTATGCTGCTTTATACCACATTAAAAACAGGAACATAAGTTAGTAACTAGTTAACTTTGTAACAATAAATAAACAGAAATTCATTCTAATAACACTTGCTTAGAAATGAGCCTCTCGGTATAAAAACAAAACACTCTAAAAATAAGAAGCGAACAGCCATGCAAGATCACAAAAGCCAACCATTAACCGATTTTATAGAATACCCGCCAGAGGCAATGCTCTCGCGCGCAAAGGAGTTTTTACAAACGAGCCAGCGCCGTCATAGTATTCGCAGTTTTAGTAACCGCCAGGTGCCAAAAGAAATCATCGAAATCTGCATTAAAGCAGCAGGTACAGCACCTAGTGGTGCAAACCACCAGCCTTGGCATTTTGTAGCCATTAATAGTAGTGATGTTAAAAAGCAAATACGAGAGGCCGCTGAAAAACTAGAGCGCTCTTTTTATGAAGGTCGCGCAGGCGAAGAATGGCTTGATGCATTGAAACCATTAGGTACCGATGCTAATAAACCCTATTTAGAGCACGCACCATGGTTGATTGCAGTGTTTAGTCAAAAAAAGGGGGGTGTAAATACGGACGATAAAAACACTAATTACTATGTACATGAATCGGTAGGGCTGGCCACTGGTTTTTTAATTCAAGCACTACACCGAGCAGGCCTTGCAACCCTGACCCACACCCCAAAACCAATGAGCTTTTTAACCGATATTTGTGGCCGTGATAAAGACAACGAACGTCCTTATATGCTATTAATTGCAGGCTACCCCGATGAGCATGCAACGGTGCCTCTGCATGCACTTGATAAAAAATCGCTGGATGAAATAGCCACATTTATTTAACCCGAACTCTGGTTATTTAGTTATTGGTTGATAATCCACTGCTATTTTATCGCCAGCTTTAAGGCCCGTAATAACATGTTGCTGATTATCAAACTGCTCACCTAAGCGTACAAAGCGACGCTCAATTTTGTCAGCGCTAATGACATACATCATACTGAGCTGTCCAAAATCATGTATCCAACGAGGATCTACCAGTACACCTTGGGTGCTTTTAAACGGTAAATGCAATTGTGCATATAACCCAGGGATCATCCCTGGCTGTGGTTCAATTTCTAGTCGTATAAGTAAGCTACGTGCAGCGTTATCAACAACAGGTATAATTTCACTGATATTGGCAGCTGTTGTCATATCGAGCGAAGGCAAACTCACGTTTAAACGATCGCCTAATTTAAGCTTTACTGCTTGTTGCTCTCGTACATTAAAGGCAAGTTGAAGTTGCTTTGGATTGTAAAGCGTTAACAACGGTATACCAGGTGTGGCTGTATCGCCAGGTTCGGCTAAACGCTCAACAACGACACCAGATATAGGGGCTTTAATTTGCGTGTAGTTAAGTGATACTTGCGCCTGGGCTTGCTGCTGTTTTGCTCCAGCTAAGTTGGCAGTTAAGTTATCAAATTTTGCTTTAGCATCATCAAATTCACTCACTGGTACTAACCCTTTTGCCTGTAACTCAGTTACTCTAATAAGTTGCTTTTTAGCTTGGTTTAATGAGGCTTGCACCGCATTAATATTTGCCTCACTTTGTGCCAGCATCGCTTTAAAGTCATCTTGCTTAAGGGTGATTAATAAGTCACCTTGACTAACCTTATCACCGGCGCGCACTTTAAATTGCTTTACTTGTGCCATTACATTTGACGAAATTTGGGTGTTTTGTTTCGCAATTACACTCCCCGGTACATGCTCTGTTCGCGAAATAGTTTGCAGCTCAACAGTGACCACCTCACCTTGATATTGAGTAACTGGCATCTCTTTTAACCCTGCAGGTTGTTTATCACTAAAGCTACCGGCCATGTATAACACTGCTACAATAACCACAACCAATGCACTGATTGCGCCTAAAACTTTTGATTTACCCTGCATGTGCTTCTTCCTCTGGGTTTGTAAACACTAAATAATAAACAAGCGGTACAACAAATAACGAAAATACGGTAGACGCCACGATGCCAAAAATAATTGCTATGGCTAACCCGCTAAATACTGGGTCAAGTGTGATCACTAAGTTACCTAACAAAGTAGTTCCGGCGGTTAATAATACTGGGCGCATTCGTACCGTCCCTGCAGCAATAAGTGCCTCTTTTATTGCCATCCCCTGAGCACGTGCTTGGTTAATAAATTCGACTAAAATAAGTGAGTTACGAACGACAATACCTGCTAAGGCAATCATGCCTATCATCGCAGTAGCGGTAAATAATACCGGCTCAGGAGCCCCCGCTATGGTGCGTTCACCAAATTGATTGAGTAACCAAAACCCAGGCATAATACCAATCACAGTTAATGGAATAGCCGACATGATAATCAGCGATAAACTCGCCGACTGTGTTTGTACCCGTAAAATAATAAATATAGCACTGAGCGCAAAGGCAAAAGCAATGCCCATATCCCTGAACACATCAATGGTGATACGCCACTCACCTTCACCACTAAAGTTAACATCAGTTCCTTGCGGTAATTGCCATGGCGCGGTTCCACCATTATTAAAAAAGTGCCGTGTTAACCACGCGTTTTTTTCAAATCCTTCATTGCGTGCGTTCAAATCGGCATTTACATCCGCAATAACCTCTGCAGGCGTGCGTCCATTTAGTTCGGCCATCACATAAATAACGTCACGCTGATCTTTACGCATTAGTGTGTCGGCCACGTTTAATGGTTTAAACTCTCCCAGCTCTGAAAGCGACACTAAAGGTCTGGGGGCACTTGTTATACCTAACTCATTACTGGTTTTAGCTAAGTCCCTATCCCCTCTTACTTGCAGTGTAAGTAATTGTGAAAGCTGATTACGTTCGCTATAAGGCAATTGTAATTGTATAGGGACTGGCTGAGTTTCATCGCTTACGTACAACACTCCAACTTGTTGCCCCTGCGAAGCAATACTGAGTGTTTGTGCAATATTTTGGGTAGCAATAGCACTGAGCGCAGCTTTGGTTTTATCTGTAATAAAGCGCTGTAATGGCGCAGGAGCAACCAAAGAGGTATCAACCTCAACAACATGAGGCTCTTGGCGTAAACGTGCTGCAACATGTTGAGCAGCCTGCCTATGGGTATGCTCATCAACAAAGGGATCACGATACACTTCAGCAACTAAAGTACTCAACACCGGTGGCCCAGGTGGTACCTCTACCACTTTAATAACAATGCCATTTTTTGCTAAAGGAGCAAGTTGTTCGCGTAGCCGCATAACCACCCCATGTGATTGATGCTCTCGTGCTGATTTATCCACCAGCAATACTCTGAGTTCTGCTAAGTTAATGGCTTCACGGCGATAATAACCACGCACCATGCCATTAAAATCCATACTAGAGGGCTGCCCAATATATGCGGCTATTTCACTGACTTCATTTAACTGCCATGTGAGGGTTTGAATTTGCTTAGTAAATGCAGCCGTGCTCTCTAGATTAGTACCCTCTGGCATATCTATAAGTACTTGCAGCTCATTTTTGTTATCAAAGGGCAGGAGTTTTAATGGTACCAAGCGCATCACGGGTAACATGGCGCTGATAATAAACAATCCTAATGTTATCCATAGCACCCATTTAGCTTTCCCTTTAGAGGCAAGTAATGGACTGAGTAGTCTTTGGTATAAACCCGCTTTAGGCTCAAGCTCAGGTTGTTCTAAGGTGTTTGGTTTAAGCAATTTCATTGCCAGCCAAGGGGTGACAAAAAAGGCTACCAAAGTAGACACCATGACACTAATGGGCACGTTAAACGCCATAGGTGCCATATATGGCCCCATCATGCCGGTAATAAACGCCAGTGGAATAAACGCCACCATAATAGTCAATGTCGACATAAGCAAAGCATTTCGAATTTCGCTCATTGCGCCAACAACATTTTGTTTTTTATCGCCTTTGTTATTTATAAAGCGACTAATATTATCAATACCCGTGATTGGGTCGTCTACCAGTAAGCCTAATGATAAAATAAGCGCAAATAAGGTCACCCGATTAATGGTGTAACCAAATGCAAAATCTAATGAGAGTGTAATGCCATAACAAATAGGAACCGCCAGCCCAACCACTACGGCAGGACGCCAACCTAAAAACACGCCAACAAATATCACCACAGTAAACACTGCAAACACTAAACTTGATGTGAGGTTATTTACTTTTTCATTCGCAGTTTGGCCATAATCTCTGAGCACTGTATGGCTAACTTCTGGTGGCAGTAAAGTATTTGCAAGTTCATTCATCATGGTATGAACATCATTTGCAACAGCAACCGCATTAGTCCCTGCTTGCTTAGCTACGCTTAAAGTAACCATAGGCAACTGCTGCTGATCAGTTGATTGCGCTAACCATTGGTAATGCTCAGTTTCACTAGGGCCATCGCTGACTGTTGCAATGTCCATCAAGTAAACACTTTTACCATTAACCACATTAACAACTAATTGCTCTACCGCTGATTGTGTTCTTAGTACATCACCTGCCTGAATTGCAATTTGCTGCTGATTATCAACCACACTCCCTACTTGAGTGAGTTGGTTTGATACATTTAATGCGTAAAAAACATCGTTTACCGTGGTTTGATGGGCAGCCAATGCGCTGGCATTTAAATTAATGGTAAGAGTGCGTGTACGCCCTGAAATTACTTTAACTTCACTGGTATGCTCAATGCGTTGTAAATTATTAGCAATTTCGTTAGCAAAACGGGTTAGTTCGTAATCACCATAGAGTTGCGGGTCTTTACTGTAGAGACCTAACATCACAATCGGCACGTCATCTACTTCTATTGGGCGAATTTGCCAACTTTTGATCACCGATGCCATTGTATGCTGATAACTATTTAATTTTGCATAGGTATCTAAAATAGCTTGTTCGCGGTTGTGCCCTACTTCAAAACGCAGCGTAACCACTGTACTGTTAGTTTGTGTGGTTGAGTAAATATGCTCAACTCCCACCAGCTGAGCCAGTAACTTCTCGAGCGGTTGTGTTACTAACCTAGCGACTTCAGGCGCCTCAACGTTAGGTGCTGATACATAAATATCGAGCATGGGCACAGTAATTTGCGGCTCTTCTTCTCGAGGTGTTTGATTTAGTGCAAATACCCCAAGTAACAAAGACATCACAAAAATAACAATCGGAATGCGACCACTTAAACTACTTTTTACCGCATTGTCTATTAAGCTCATCGCACTTAGCCCTTACAGAATAACCCATACAAGGTACCAAGCAGAGCGACTGCATTTTCATCAATGACACGATAATAAATTGTTTGGCTCTCGCGGCGCGTAGCCACAATGTTTGCTTTACGCAACGCTGCTAAGTGCTGAGATAACGCAGACTGCGCTAATGGCACGGCTTCATTGAGCTGAGATACGCTCATTTCTGAATCTTGCAAAGAACATAAAATCATCAAGCGATTTTTATTGGCTAAAATTTTTAATAGCTGCTCGGCTTGTTCTACATTGCCGGCCATGGCAGTAAAGTCAATATTCATACTATGCTCTTATTCTAAAATAGAGTCTGAGTATAAGACGTTAGATTAGAAAAGTCTAATATTAGATTTTACTAATATAGATAAATCTAATATAGTGACTGTACTGAACTAAATAACTGGCCTACTATAATGAAGCTAAATAACGCACTCAGACTAATCGCTGGCATAATGATTATTGTGTCGCTTTTATTGCAAACTTATCACGATCCTAAGTGGATTTACTTTACAGCTTTTATCGCAGTAAATTTAATTCAATCAGCTTTTACTAGCTGGTGCCCAATGATCACTCTATTACGCAAACTTGGCTTTAAGGAATAAACACCATGCTTACCCCTATTCCAGATTTACTAAAAATAATTACTCCTAATCAGCGTCGTATTGATGCCGAACAAGCAAAGAAAGAGCTTGAGCAAAATAAAGGATTGTTGATTGATGTACGAGAACCCGCTGAACATGCCACCAAAGCAGCTATAGGCGCTATAAACATTCCTCGCGGGCTACTTGAAATGAAGCTCATGGAAATAGAAAAAGACGCAGCCCGTCCTATTTATTTACATTGCGCTAGTGGTGCGCGCGCAACATTAAGTGCAGAAGCGCTGACACGCGTAGGCTACGAAAACGTGACAGTTATTACCTGTAAAGCAGAAGATGTTTGTCAGGCATTTTAAATGCTAAGAATTAAATTACTCGGCGATCAACCGATCGCTGAGCTTTGTAACATAATCCAAATTAGAGAATTACAATGCTCAATTAAAATCAAAGATTGAAATTAATAAACTTCAAAGCTAGTGTATATAAAAAAGGAACACTCGTCTAAGGAAGACTTTATGAAAAAAGTTGCAGCTTTATTATTTTTACTCGGCATTGCTCACTCTGTAAATGCTGATGACAGCATAACCTTAATGGTATGTGAAGATTGTAATAATGACAGAGCCTCTGAACTAGCAAAAAGCAATGCACCATTAACTCAATGCCACACTACACTCTCTAATCAAAAAGCAGCGATTGCTGATCAAACATGTGATTCCAATCCGCATAAAGTTATTATTGTGGATGTCTCTGGTAACAACCATTCTGCATTTTTTGTAGGAAATCATAGTAAAAATGGGTCAGGTAAATATACAGAAGCTACGATATTAAATAAAAATGATCTGATTGCTATATCTAAACAAAAAGCAATTGATGAGCGTTTCTCAACATTTAAACACACTCTTCAGACTGAACTAGGCCTAATGTCATTTCATCAAATAAGTCAGCCTTCTCCTCTAGATAGACAAAACAACTGCCCCTCCCATATAAATAGTGCAGTAAAGGCTGTATTTGAAGAATATACATCATCACGAATTCAAAACTGGGTAAATCATAAAGTTGAAAAGAATATTAAAAACCCTGATAGCTTTTTTACATCAAAACCGATCATAGTTGGTGAAACCTTGTATCGGAATCCATGGAGTGAAATAAGTAAGAATTTAAATTTAGAAGTAAACCTTAACAACGGGAGCGACACGCAATACCGTGTTATTTTTTTAGCAAAGTGGATAAAAGAGCTAGGTGCGTTCACTTTATCGGTAAACCCTTATTTAACTTATTTAGACGGTATTGCATTAAATCACTTTAAAATATCGGCACCATCAATCTCCCATTGCTTAGAAAGTGCTCTAGATAAAAACCTGTCATCATCAATATCTTCATATATTTCGAATACTAATACTGAAGATACCTAGGATTAGCATGTTGTAGGCATCATCGGATGATGCCTACAAATAAACAAGCCAAAAAGTAATCTCTACTTAACCATATTCCATTAACTCCCTATTTAAATGACCTGATCATCTTTTTTCTTCAAGGAGTGTAACTAGCATTTGTTCGATATTTTTCACACTGTAGGCCAGCGAGCGAATAAGTTCGACTTGGCTTTGTGGCTCGTCTTGTTTTGCTTGAACGGGTTGTTCTGCCGTGAGGTTATCTTTTTGCGTTAAAATGGCTTCACGAAATCCACTGGCGTCAACTACCCCAAGTAACGATACCAACGCACCATGTCCCGACTGCCCTGCTGTTTCAAAACTTAACCGGTATAGACCAAACATGCGCATTAGCGGCCCCTGACTCAACCCGACATCAGTGATTTTTTCTAGTGGAATCGATTTTTCTTCTTTAAATAAAATACCGCGCTTCACCACTAGCTTGCGCTCTAGTAAATCGGCCGACATAGCGGCTAATACTCGACTTGCGACTAACCACACTAAAAGTAATACAACAGGTAAAAGCACAATAGTTACAACTGGAAAAAGGCTAAATATTGCAGCTAAACACATCCAGTACTGTTTGACTTTGTTATCAAAAGTAGCACTTTTTAAAATTATATTAGACATCGTTTTATCACTTTTAAATTATAGTTTTTTTAAGTTACATTAATTACCAGCTGTACACAATTCAATCAATTTGATAGTTAAAATCCAATAACCACTTTAATCGCAAGCGCGATAAATACCGCACCTAACAGCCTATCTAACCAGATATTTTGCTTAGTAAAACCAAAGCGCTTTTTAGACACCTCAGTAAGTAAAGCCACCAGTAGATACCAGCCAGTATCAATGACAAAAACCGTTAAGCACATAATAACGCCAATATTTAAAGTAAGGTTCTCTGGGTCGATAAATTGTGAAAATAACGCCAAAAAGAAAATTGCTAGTTTGGGGTTTAAAAATGCAATGGCAAAGCCATCTTGTAACGCCTTAGAGCTGCTCATGTCGCTTTGCTGAATGTTTAGCTCGCTGTCGTTGGGCTTTGAAAATAGTATTTTCAAACCTAAATATGCTAAATAGGCTGCCCCTAAATACACTAAAAATTGGTACACAGTAGGAAATTGCAACATCAATGCACCTAATCCCAACAGTGAAGCTGCGGCATATAAGCCCACTCCAAAACCATGGCTTAATGCTGCCAGCATGCCATTTTTCATACCACCGCTTAAGCTATGTTTTAATACCACAGCTAAACTGGGCCCGGGAGACATTGCCCCCATCATGCACACCAGTGCTAAGCTCAACCATAATGATAACGCCATTAATAGCCCTTATATTTCTTCATTTTCAATAAGTAATGCATAACCATGCACCTGGCCATAAAAGCCTGTCAATGGCACTGCGTTTATTACTTTCCAACCGTCTTGGTTTAATTCCTGTATGCGATCATTTAGTGCGACTATATCTACCCCACCCAAAAAACGGGCCTTTCTGAATTCGATTACTTTTTGCATTATAAATCCCTGCTTTATAGGCTGTATTCAAAATCGTAATGATGAATCCCTTGCTCAATCCGTATTTTCATACTGCCAGTTAGTCCTGCTAGCTCATCAGTGCCTGAGTCGGGCACCACTTTTAAAATCAAGCTGTCTTGGCCTTTATCCATAATACCAAAATGCTGCAGTACAAAACTGCCTTTCTTGCCCTTAAGCTCGCCCATCACTTGCTCTATTGCAACATAACCAGCACTACCTTGGGTGGGAGTCATGGCGCTAAGCATTTCGCCTTGGCTAGTTGCCGTTAAGCTGCCAGTAAATTGTTTATCAATCGACATCCGACCTAAATTAATGCCTTGCTGTCCATGTGCATACCCTTCTATAGGCGCTAATGTAACGGTAAACTCGCCGGTTATCTGTTTAGTTGTCATAATTTTTCCCTATTGATGATTTTTAATACTATTGATTTTTAATCTATTGATGCCATATCTATACCTTAATCATCAATAAGAATCTACTATGCCTACAGACAAGCCTGCTTCAGATAAAGCCGCTTTTAGCGCTTTATTCCCCATATTTAATTTTATTAAGCCCTATAAGTGGGTAGTTTTAGGGGCTCTAGTTGCATTACTTGCCACCGCAGGGGTTAACTTATCGCTAGGCCAAGGCGTTAAGTTTGTGATTGACCATGGCTTTATTGCCGGCTCGCAAGCGCAGTTACAACAAGCTGTTTTGGTATTAATTGGCCTGATCAGTTTATTGGCAGTGGGTACATTCAGCCGATTTTATTTAATGTCGTGGATTGGCGAGCGAGTCAGTAATGACATTCGAAAAGCTGTATTCAATCGTATTGTTACTTTGCATCCGAGTTACTTTGAAGAAAATCGCAGCGGCGAGCTGATGTCGCGACTCACCACCGACACTACCTTATTACAATCTATTATCGGCTCATCATTTTCTATGGCGCTGCGAAGCGCGCTAATGTTAGTCGGTGGCTTAATTATGCTGCTTGTTACTAATTTAAAGCTTACCTTGGTCGTTGTGGCCTGCGTCCCTTTAGTACTGGTGCCTATGTTGGTTTTTGGAAAAAAAGTACGCAAACTAGCAAGCTCCAGCCAAGATGCGATTGCAGATATCAGCACCTACGCGGGTGAGATCATTCAAAATATAAAAGTGGTACAGAGTTATAGCCATGAACAGCAAGAGCAATCTGCTTTTGCTAATGAAACTGAAAAGGCCTTTAACGTTGCCAAAAGCCGCATTAAACAACGTTCGTTTTTAATTGCAGCAGTTATTTTTCTAACCTTTAGTGCTATTAGTGCCATGCTCTGGGTAGGCGGTAGTGATGTGCTCGCAGGCACTATGACGGGCGGTGAACTTGGCGCGTTTGTATTTTATGCCATTATGGTGGCCATGTCGGTTGCCACCGTTGCAGAGGTTTACGGTGAATTACAACGCGCCGCAGGAGCTGCAGCAAGATTGCTCGAGTTGCTTGCGGTTGAAAGTAAAATACAAAATCCCGAAATCCCACAAGATGATCAGTTGCATACAACTACCAGCAACAGTGCAATTTCAATTGAAGGTATTAGTTTTAATTACCCTTCTCGCCCAGATGTAAGCGCATTAAATAATATCAGCTTAAATATTGAAACAGGTAAAACTGTGGCTATTGTTGGCCCTTCCGGTGCGGGTAAAACCACCTTGTTTGAACTGTTACAGCGTTTTTATGATCCTGCCAGCGGAACAATTAAATTTCATAATATAAATATTAAACAGTTGTCATTAAACACCTTACGCAACAAAATGGGTATGGTGGCACAAAACCCGATTTTATTTAGTTCTGATGTTATGCATAACATTCGCTATGGCAACCCAAGCGCCAGTGACGAGCAAGTTTATGCCGCCGCCAAACATGCCCATGCCGATGAATTTATAAAACAGTTACCACAAGGCTATAACAGCTTTTTAGGCGAGCAAGGTGTTAGGCTTTCGGGCGGACAAAAGCAACGTATTGTTCTTGCTCGCGCCATTTTAAAAGACCCAGAAATACTACTACTCGATGAGGCGACCAGCGCGCTTGATGCGCAAAGCGAGCATCATGTTCAAGCCGCACTTGAACACTTAATGCAAAATAGAACAACGCTGATTATTGCTCATAGACTGGCCACGGTAAAACATGCCGATATGATTGTAGTAATGGAAAATGGCGAAATAAAAGCCACAGGCACTCATCAGCAATTAATGGCAAATAACCCTTTGTATCAAAAACTATGTGAATTACAGTTTAATTTAGATTGATTGCATTTTAGTTGCTACTTCTTTTTAAGCCATTTATTCATTGCGGTATCGTAAGCCTCAGTTAGCTTAGTTTTATCGCACTTTACACCAGCTATGTAACTATCGGGCAAGTCATTTTTTGGCATAACCCCAGCACCAACGGATACTTTCCTAAAACAGCTATCACCTCGTTGATAAGTGGTAAATTGCATATTTTGCTGCTCTATTTTTAATAGTGGCTTTACCTTGCCTGCATGCTCTTTTAAAACTGTAATACGCTTTTTCTGAGGGTCACTCTTTGCAGTATCAGAATAGCCAGTTTGTTGCTGTAAAATACTGTTGAGTCCTTTGTTTAAATCGATCTTTTTATAAGGCTTTAAAATTACAGGCTGAGTATTTTTCGTGGTGGTATTTAGCGGCTTAGTCGTTTTCTCTGTTTTTTTATAATTAATATTTAGTGGTTTTGATTCGTTTGCATTAATAGGCTCAATAGATTTAATCTCTGTGTTTCTATTTGTATGAGCGCGTTGTTGAGGGACTTGTTGTGTTGCTTTAATTTTAGCTGGCACACTTACCATATAAGCTTTAATTGGGGTTGATTGCGGTGGTTTTATGTCAGGTGCTTTTAATGTGGCAACAAAAAGCAAAACTAATCCGTGTAAACATATTGATAAAATAATTGCCGTGCGCCACGCTGCCATAAATATGTCCTAATCGAAGAACTATTTGTGACAGCTAACGCAGGCAAAAGTGCCATTAAAATATACAAAACCACGCATTTGCGCGGTTTTAGCTATTAACCTTGTGTATTAGGCACTATTTGAATTTCGACGCGGCGGTTTTGCGCGCGACCATTCGCGGTATCGTTAGTGGCAATTGGGCGTGATTCACCAAAGCCGCTCGTGCTTACTCGTGCAGCCATAATTTGTTGGTTTACCAAGTAATTTTTTACACTTTGTGCACGCTGCTCTGAAAGAGTCATATTGTAACTATCTTTGCCCGTGCTGTCGGTGTGACCTTCAACACTTAAGTAGGTTTTTTCGTATTTATTCATTACACTTGCTATCGCATTTAGAGTGTCATGAAAGCCCGATGAAATATAAGATTGATCAGTCGCAAACGTAATATTAGATGGCATCACTAAGCGTAAGTTATCACCTTCACGTACCACTTCAACTCCCGAACCTGCTAGTTCATCACGAAAAGCAGCCTCTTGTTTATCCATGTAATCACCTACAGCTGCACCCGCTAGCGCACCAATAGCTGCACCAATAAAAATACGTTTATCTTTGTGGTTACCTGTAGCTTTACCTAAAATTCCCCCTGCTGCAGCACCAATGGCGGCGCCTTTACCCGTGTTATTCATTTCACAGCCAGAAAGTAATACAGCAACGACAGTGACACTTAAAAGTGATTTAGTTAACATCATGGTAATTTCCTATTCATTTAGAGTTTATTATTGCGATTATGCAAACATTTGTATGAACCAAAAATGAAGAGTAACGTAAAACACGTATTATTACTTACCTCATACGGACTAATGATAGCGTTTCATAAAAATGTCATACTTATTTGTGACACTTTAATGATTTATCAAAAAGGCGATGGCCACTATGTTAATTGCGATTTTTAGGCAGTTTTTTTTGCTTGGCTGCATGAGTTTTGGCGGCCCTGCCGCCCATTTAGGTTACTTTAAACATCACTTTGTTGATTCGCTGCGCTGGTTAAGTATCAGTCGCTATTCACAGCTAATAAGCCTCAGCCAAGCTCTGCCTGGCCCTGGTTCTAGTCAGGTTAGCTTTGCAATTGGAGTAGAGCGTGCAGGTGTACTCGGTGGTATCACCGCATTTATTGGTTTTACCTTGCCTTCTTTTTTAATAATGACACTGCTTGCTATTAGTGCTCACCAATTTGACGCCGTTTATTTTGCTGTGATCACCGGATTGAAGCTATTTGCCGTAGTAATTGTTGCCGATGCGACCCTTAGTATGGCCAAAAGCTTTTGCAGCAATCTAATCCTTAAGCTAATTGCAGTTATAAGCACCCTAGCTCTTGTTCTACTGCCGATGTTAAGTACACAAATTATTATTTTACTGATTGCGGCCGCAGTCGGCGCTATCTGGCCACTCTTAAAATTAAGTGATTTATCACAGCAAACTAGCAGTGAACAGGGAAAAGTTAACTGGGTTGCACTTAGTTTATTTGCGCTACTGCTTGGAGTTAGCTTTATTCCAATAGGGCAAGAATTTGCGTTATTTGCGCCTTTTTACCAAGCTGGTGCTATGGTATTTGGTGGCGGGCATGTTGTATTGCCAGTACTTCAAGCGGGTGTGCCAACGTTAAGTGATGATCAATTTTTAACGGCTTACGCCAGTGCTCAGGCTATACCTGGGCCTATGTTTACAATAGCCACCTACTTAGGCGCGCAGCTAAATACCGAGCAGCCAATAATGGGCGCAATCATAGCTACATTATTGATATTTACCCCAGGGTTTTTACTGATGTTGGCATTTCAGAAAAGCTGGATTAATTTAGCCAGTAAGCCACGCTTTGCCAGCTCAATTGCCGCGCTTAATGCCGCTGTGGTTGGTTTTTTAGCTGCAGCATTGTATTCGCCCATTTGGACTTCAGCTATTAATAATGTGTGGCATATTGCATTAGTGATTGCTGCATTTGCGTGGCTACGTATGAAAAAGCCACCTATTTGGTGGCTATTATTGCTCTTTATTGGTGTTGGCCTTGGACAGCATTATTGGGCACTTTAATACTAGGTTTGCCCGCCATATTCACCCCGTCAGCTGGGCTTAACTGCCCACTGACACTTTGATAAGCACGCAGTCCAAACACCGGTAATACGGCCAGTAAATGGTCCATAATTTCAGCTTGTAAGTGCTCGTACGATATCCAACGTTTGTCTTCACTAAAGCAGTAAAACTCAATCGGTAGGCCATGGTTAAGCGGTTGTAGTTCACGCACCATAAGTGTGAGCGAGGTATTGATTTTACTGTGTTGCTTTAAGTAACCCTCTGCATAGCGACGAAATAACCCTAAGTTAGACACCGGATCGGGAAGTGTGCCTAGTCGAATATATTCTTGCAGTGGTATTGCCGCTTCTATTTGCGCTTTAAAGTCATCATCAACTAAAAAGATGCTGTTCATATCAATGTTTAAAGAACGTTTAATACGTCGCCCACCAGACTCCTGCATACCGCGCCAGTTTTTAAATGAACCGGCCACCAGCATATAAGTGGGTATAGTCGTTATGGTGTTGTCCCAGTTACGCACTTTTACAGTATTAAGTCCTAAATCAATTACTTCGCCATCGGCGCCGTAGTTATCTACTTGGATCCAGTCTCCATAGGTCACTAAGCGGTTGGCAGCAATTTGAATGCTGGCAACAAAACCTAATATGGTGTCTTTAAATACTAATAAAGTAACAGCGGCGATCGCACCAAAACCAGAAAGAATATAAGTCGGCGATTTTTCAAGCACAATACTAACAATTAATATTGAACACACAATAAAGGTGATCAGCTTCACTACTTGAATTAGCCCTTGAATAGGCACTTCGCGGGCAAAGTCTAGTTGGTTATAAATAGCGCCAGCAATGCTCACTATGCTGCTAATAATAAAACCTATATAAATAATTAATAATGCTTGGCCAATGGTTTTAAGGATCTCTTGGGCAATTTCATTAACGGGATAAACACTATCAAATGTGGCTAAAAAAAGTACACAGCATAACAAGCAAGCAATTCGTTTATTCAGCTTGGTCAGCATAGGTGACAATGAACCAATACGTTCAGGCGAGAGTTTAGTCACCACCTTTTGAATACCCGGTAACATTAAGCGACGCGTAAATAAGTAAACAAATAATAAAGAAAGGATGCCAATGGATGAGGCCGTGATTGCACTGAGAAAAAAAGCATCGGGGACTTTTTCAAACCAAGGAGTAATTAGCTCCTGTAGGTGTGTTTTGGTCATGGTATTTCAATTTCCTTACTGGGAGTTAATTCAGTACTAGCTTGCTGAATATGAAGAGCGCTTAATTGCTTATCTTTTTTTATCCATAAATTATTTAAATATTGCTGAAACTCGGCTCTAAATGCGTGATCTGTTTGGTAACTGCCAATCATTTGTGTATTTATCGGCATCACCTCAATTGTAATGTTAATAGACTCTAGTTCGCCTTTTAAAATATTACGACACACATGATCTGACTTACCGCTATACACTAAACTAGTGTTAAGCATAGCGTCAAATTGCTCGTTTAAAACTTCTAAGGCAAAAGCAGTTCCACCAGCCTTAGGCTTTAATAAATGCTGAAAAGGACTTTGTTGATGCTTATGCTTTTGCGCTGTAAAACGCGTACCTTCTACAAAGTTCACTATGGTTGTAGGGTGATGACGAAAATTACGGCAACTACGCTTAGTACGCTCGACATCTAGGCCTTTTAAACTGGGATTTTTTGCCAATTGCGCTTTGCTCACCCGTTTCATAAAGGGCATACCCATTGCCCACGCACCAGTGCCTATAAATGGCACGTATTTAAGCTCATCTTTTAAAAAAAACTTAGGAGCTGGTAATGCATTTAACGAGCTTAATACCGCAATATCAAGCCAGCTAATATGATTACTAATTAGCAAATACCAGCTATTAGCATTTACCTCCCCACTAATATTAACTTTAATATCATTACAGCCTAGCCAAAGCCCTAAGCGGTTACCTTTACACCACCCCTTGTACGCACCGTGTAATAATTTACTTACTACGGGTATGGGCAAAACCAATTTAATTAACCCAAGGGTAAGCACTAATGCGCCAAATATTATTAAATTAGCAAATAAAACACAGCCAACAATTAAGCCATTTAACCAATTAGGTAACCATTTTTTTAGCATAACTGTCAGCTCATTTTGTTATTTTTGTTTTAAATTAACCAACGTCTGGTTCTTTTCTTCCCACACGCGATTTAATTCCGTTTGAAAACGTACTCTAAAGTCGGGATCATTAGTGTAATCACCAATTAAGTCCTCACTAACGCCTTTTACTTCAACATGTACATCAATGTGTTTTACTTTACCGGCTGCAAAATCCATAAAAGTAGGAATGCCCTCAGGGTAATGAATAGTGACATTTACCACCTTAGAAATTTGCTCACCCATAGCTTGCATTACAAACGCCACACCACCCGCTTTCGGTTTAAGCAAGTGAGGAAACGGGCTATTTTGGCGCGCATGCTTTTGCGCTGTAAAACGCGTACCTTCAACAAAGTTAACCACACTAACCGGCATTTCTTTAAATTTTTCACACGCTTTACGAGTCGTTTCTAAATCTTTACCACGCAATTTAGGATTCTTTTTTAATTGGCTTTTACTGGTGCGGGTCATAAAAGGAAAGTCGAGCGCCCACCAACACAAACCTAAAACAGGTACGTAAATAAGCTCTTTTTTCAAAAAGAAATTTAAAAAAGGTATTTTGCGGTTAAACACTCGCTGTAACACTAAAATATCCACCCAGCTTTGGTGGTTCGCAATAACTAGGTACCAATCTTTCAATTTTAGCTCTTCTAGACCGGTTACATTTAGCTTTGTTGGCGTTAATAACGTTTGATTTAAGGTGTTAAACGTCACCCAAATAGAGGCACATTGCTTGGCTGTCCAGCTCATTAACTTTTGAAGTCCCTTAATTGGGATTAGCTTAACGATGCCACAAATAAAAATAGGTACAAACCAAAAAAGAGTGTTTATTGTGTAAAAGAAAATACTAAATACACTGCGAATAACTGACATTACTTCTATTCCTTTAAACATCGCGCAGCCACAAATGACCGCGCTTAACTATGCAACTAAATTAATCTTCAAAATAGGTGTAGCCTTCAAGCCCTGCATTAAGCTCGGCTAAGTAACCTTCTTTACAGTGTTCTGATACATCAAGTTTATTAATTTGAGTGGCAAAGTTATCAGCTAATAACTCGCTATCATAATCAACAAATTTTAATACATCCTTAACGCTGTCACCTTTAATGGCATTGGTTAACACATATCCTTGCTCATTAAGCTCAACATGAACTGAATCGGTATCACCAAATAGGTTATGTAAGTCACCTAAAATCTCTTGGTATGCCCCTACCATAAACATCGCAATATGATACTGCTGACCTTGTGTATATTCAGGAATAGGTAAACTGGTTTCAATTCCTGCTCCTTCAACGTACTCACGTATTTGCCCGTCAGAATCACAAGTAATGTCTTGGATAATAGCGCGCTGAGTAAGCGGCTGCGTTAGGTTTTCGATGGGCATAACCGGAAATAACTGCTGAATGCCCCAAACATCGGGTAACGACTGAAATAATGAAAAATTCACAAACAGTTTATCGGCTAGTTTTTCGTTTAAATCATCCAGCACTTCGCGGTGAGCTCGTGCATTAGAGCTTAATGAAGCTCGAACGCGATGTAAAATAGTAAAGTAAAGCTGCTCTATTTTCGCCCACTCTAGCATGCTCACTAAACCATGCACGTATTGATCGTGTGCTTCACTAAATAAGTGCATTGCATCATGATAAATCTCTAATGCCATACGCGGGTTCAAACGTTGTAAACACTGCCACATTTCATCCAATACTAAGGCACTGTTTTTAACAGGTGGTTCTGGGTTTAAATGATTTGGCGCTTTTTCAACATCAATCACATCGGTAATAAGCACCGCATGATGTGCAGTAAGAGCACGGCCAGATTCGGTAATAATTGCAGGGTGAGCTAAGTTATGTTGGTCGCACACCTCGGCAAATGCATTTACTACATTACGCGCATATTCTTCGACTGTGTAGTTCATTGAGCAAGCACTACGTGAGCCTGAACCTTCGTAGTCAACGCCAAGCCCGCCACCCACATCAACAGTATTGAGCGGTACACCGTATTGAGTTAATTCAGCAAAATGGCGAGCACACTCGCGCAAAGCACGATGAATATCGCGAATATTGGCAATTTGAGAACCAATATGAAAATGTACCATCTGCATTAAATGCAACTTGTTATGTTGCTTGAGCACTTCCACTGCACTGAGTACTTGTCCTGCAGTTAAGCCAAACTTACCTTTTTCACCACCGGTATTTTGCCATTTACCTTTACCAACCGAATTTAAGCGAATGCGAATACCAATAGCAGGCTCAATACCTAAATTATCAATTTCTTCCAGCAGTGTGGTTAGCTCAGAGAGTTTTTCAACCACAATTTTAACGCTGTGCCCCATTGCTTGACCAATACAGGCTAAACGTAAAAACTCACTGTCTTTGTAGCCGTTACATACAATTGTAATAGGCTCTTTTGCTACACCTAAAATTGCCATTAGTTCAGGTTTAGAACCGGCTTCAAGCCCCACTAAACCACTTGGGTGTGCTAAAAGCTTACTTACTACAGAACGCTGTTGATTTACTTTTATAGGGTAAACACAGGTGTATTTACCATTATATTCACGGTTAGTGCGCGCTTGAGTAAACGCATTGGTGAGCGTATCTACACGATTTTTTAAAATATCGGTAAAGCGCACCAATACAGGTAAGGTTAATCCTTGCTGTTTAAATTGCTCAGTAAGCTGGCTTAAAGAAATGGCAGGTTTTGTTTGGTCGCCATCCGGATAGGCTATCAATTCACCTTGTGCGTTAATATCAAAATAACCATCGCTCCAATGAGCAACATTGTATGTAGCACGTGCTGTTTCTAAACCCCAAGTCATGGCAACTCTTCTTTATTAAATTAGGTGTAAAGGGGCATTTTAATACGTCACTATCTGCTAAGCTAACAAAAATTGAACTTTCCCCTCTTTATAGCTAACTTTATTCGCTAAAGAGCGTAAAATTTGATTGAGCAATAGCGCAAGCACTGGCAGAATTGCCTCCTTTTTTCATACTCAACCAAAAGTGTAACAACAACTATGGCAAATTTAGATCAAAGTAAGTGGTTTACTGAAATTAGCGACCGCGATGGCAGCGCATTTTCATTACGTATTAACAA
Source organism: Pseudoalteromonas sp. P1-16-1b (assembly GCF_001401785.1). GTDB lineage: Bacteria > Pseudomonadota > Gammaproteobacteria > Enterobacterales > Alteromonadaceae > Pseudoalteromonas > Pseudoalteromonas undina. Next base: position 37,518 of record NZ_LKGQ01000013.1, read on the forward strand.
AAAGTTAGATGAAAAACAGTCTCCTTTTCAAAAAGTAGAAATGTTTGAAACCACAGACTTTGGTAATTTAATGATCATTGATGGTTGCACTATGGTGAGTAGCCGTGAAAACTTTTTTTATCATGAAATGATCAGCCACCCAGCATTACTAGCACACCCAACCCCTAAAAATGTGGTTATTATTGGCGGCGGCGATTGCGGTACATTACGTGAAGTGCTTAAGCACCCAAGTGTAGAAACTGTAACCCAAATCGATATTGACGAAGTAGTTACCCAAATGTCGTTAAAGTACTTCCCAGAGTTATGTGAATCAAATAACGATCCACGTGCCACTGTGATGTTTGACGATGGCATTAAATATATGCGTGAAGCAGCTGGTGAGTCTATTGATGTGGTGATTGTTGATGGAACTGATCCGGTAGGCCCTGGTGAGGGTTTATTTAACCATGCGTTTTATACTAGCTGTTTAAACGCACTTCGCCCTGGTGGAATACTCGTACAACAAAGCGAATCGCCATTAATGCATATGCCACTTCTGGTTGAAATGCGCGAAGCTATGCTAAGTGTTGGTTTTAAAGACTTGCAAACTCTTCCATTCCCACAACCTATTTATCCAAGTGGGTTGTGGTCGGTGACGCTAGCTCGCAAATCTGAAGCATTTAACGGTTTTAGAGAAGACGGCGCAGCCATAATTGCTGAGCATAGTGAATACTACAATGGCGGCATTCATCACGGTGCACTCGCAACACCTAATTACATGAAACGCGCTTTTGACAAAAAATAAAAAGCCATAAATACAAAGTAGGGCTCACAAGAGCCCTTATCTGTTTCAATTTGTTATTCTTCCAACTAAAACCGAAACTGAGCATTTAATGCTATTTGCTGCTGCGATATTCTCGATGCTTTATTCATAGCTACTCGGTTATCTGCTTGGCTATGAAGCGCTGACCCCTCAACACCTATTTGCCATTGTGGTGTAAGCTGATAACGCCAAGTTGCTGTTAGTCCCTCGCCATGACTAGCATTAGGGTCAAACTTCCAATCGTCTTTGTCTGTCACCTCAAAATAATCGTAACGTACTGAGAAACGGTGGCGTTTTATTTTATGACTCAATAATGCAAAATGACTATAAAATCGAGTATCAACGCCGCGGTTTTGACCCATAGCCGTACCACCCAACATTATTTGGATAATTAATCGTGTTTTCGGTGTAAATTTATTTAGCCATGCGACACTTAAAAATCGAGTATCCCAGGCATATTGACCCGTATTATAATTAAGAGCGCCAGGGTCACCATTGTTATCATAGTAGTACACTCGCAACTGAGACTTTTTTAAATAATCCCAATGTCCACCAACGTAATAACCAAATCGCCCATCGACCTCTTCAAACGGTAAAACTTGGTTTGCTTGAAATTGTAACTGTGGAGTATTTAAAGACGCAACAGGCGCAAAAGCGAGAGCCTCATTAAGTGTTGTTTGGCGATCATGCAAAGCAAAGCCTCGCCAAGCGAGTAATGTCCCCGCAGGATCGTTACCTTTAAATGTCGCACCAACCAAACTAAAACTATGGGCACTATTAAAATTACGGGCTGGGCGCTTAATTGTTGCTTCAACACCTAGCGTTCGCAGCTCTTCACCTACCCAAGAGTTAATTGCCGAATTGGTATAGTTATATGCAGATAACCAGCCCATATCAGGGTTTTCTAATGACAATTGTGGATAAAAGCCACCCACTTTAATATGCCATTTATAATCACTGCGAACTAAAGGTTTATATTGCAGATAAGCCTGACTAACCCCCAAGGTACTTTTTGGATCTTGATATAAATTAACTACAGCATGGGCAGACCAACTAGAACTTATATCTGCACTTAAATCAATAATTCCCTGAGATAAAACCACACCTTGATTAGCCGCATCATGGCGATATAAACCAATTCCACCCTCTTGCCAGCTTAGTTGTGAATCAGCTTGCACTGCCCTTACTTGCAGCAAACCTTTAACTTGTGCGTTGGCTGAAAAAACACTCAACAAGCAAATAACAACGGCTAAGCCCAATAGACTATTCATAATCGTCAAACTCATCAACTTCAACCCTAATAGGCAAAGTTAGTTTTTGTTTTAACTGATAACTTAATTTATTGTTAGTTATAACAACTTCTTGCGACTCTATGTTGCTAATATCTCTAAAGCCTTCATGCCAAACATTTAGTTTATAGGCTCCATTTGGGATATCGAACGATGCAAGGCCCTGCTCATTGGTGATTGCATAATATGGGCTATCCACAACAACAATGTAACCCAACATCCAATCATGAATATTACAACCAAGCTCCACAACTCCTGTTTGTTCAAATGTAATTGGATCTTGTGGTTGTTCTCGATAAAGCTTTAATTCAAATGTTTTGCTTTTAGAAAATGAATACACGTGATGCATTATCGAGTCAGCGTTAGGAAATTCAACTTGGCTGTTTTTTTCAACGACTAAGATATGTGGTGTAAATTGGCGATTTTTTTGTGTCATAGTGAAAAGTGATTTATTTATATTCACGCCAGAGGCTTGATCTGGAGCTAACCAAACAACAACATTTTCTTGAACTTTTTGGTTGTTATTATAAACAGTAACCGTTGCTGCACTACTCTTAAAAACAATGATACAACCTAAAATAGCGAGTAAAATTTTCAGCATATTTTCTTCTTGTTAAATTCTTTTTATTTATTATAGAACTAATTACATAAAGTTTTGCAGATTAATTAACACACTCTTTTTTAGCTAATTAATTGAATACGTATGCAGCTATCTCGTAATAGTGTGTTCATCACTTTATGCTCATAACCTACGGTTTGACATCAAGGACACACAATGAGATTACCTTTACTACTAGTTGCTTTACTTGCAAGCAGTGCTTTTGCAAAAGAAGCCACGCTGAAATCACCTGATCAAAAAATTAAAATTACCATTTCTGATCAATCATCATCCCCTCATTACTCTATTAGCTTTAATGGTAAGCCTGTTATTGAGCAGTCACGCTTAGGTTTTAGGTTTAAAAGCCAAGCACCATTTGATGACGGCTTTGTTATTAGTGAAGTAACTCGTTCACAAACCGATAGCCAATGGCAGCAACCTTGGGGAGAGCGTCAAACCGTTGTTGATAAGCACAATGAAATTGCCGTTACCTTCAATAAACCGGCGCCCCACGCTGGCACATACACTGTACGATTTAAAGCCTTTGATAGTGGTGTAGGTTTTCGCTATGAAGTCCCTAAGCAAGCCGATTTTGAAAAAACTGAAATTACTAAAGAACTGACCGAATTTGCTATTGCCGCAAAAGATAAAACCACCGCATGGTGGATACCTGCTCGCGGTTGGAACCGTTATGAATATGTCTATAACACTACAGACTTACAAAATGCTGCACTTGTTCATACCCCTTTTACCTTTAAAAATGGTAACGGTGTACATGTCAGCATTCATGAAGCAGCTCTGGTAGATTATGCAGGGATGGTGCTTAACCAGCGTCGCCCTGGTACGTTTAGTGCCGATTTAACGCCATGGTCTGATGGCATTGCCGTTAAGAAGCAAGGCGCATTCAACACTCCTTGGCGCACCATTCAAATAGGTGAGCGAGCGATAGACTTAGTTAATTCAGATATTATTTTAAACCTGAATGAGCCAAATAAACTCGGTGATGTGTCGTGGGTTAAACCAGGTAAATATGTAGGTATTTGGTGGGGAATGCACATCAATGAAACAACTTGGGGCAGCGGAGAAAAACACGGTGCCACCACAAAAAATACTAAATACTATATGGACTTTGCCGCTGAGTATGGCTTTGACGGCGTATTAGTTGAAGGTTGGAACACAGGTTGGGATGGCGACTGGTTTTATAATGGTGATGTATTTAGCTTTACTCAGCCTTATGACGATTTCGATATTGCAGCGCTTACACAGTACGGTAAAGAAAAAGGGGTACAGTTAATTGGTCACCATGAAACCTCTGGCAATGTCAGCAATTATCGCGACCAAATGGAAGATGCTTTTGCGCTTTATGAAAAATCGAATGTAAGCCAAATAAAAACTGGTTATGTGGCCGATGGTGGCAATATAAAACGCATAGATGAAAACGGCATTGCCCGCTTTGAATGGCATGACGGCCAATTTATGGTAAATGAATACTTACATAACATTAAACTTGCCGCTAAATACAAGCTAAGCATCAACACCCATGAACCAATAAAAGACACGGGTCTGCGCCGCACTTACCCTAACTGGATTGCCCGTGAAGGTGCGCGTGGTCAAGAGTTTAACGCATGGGGCACACCACCCAATCCACCAGAACACATTCCCATGCTTGCCTTTACGCGTATGCTGGCAGGACCAATGGACTTTACCCCTGGTATTTTTGAAATGAGCTTTAATGGCTTAGGAGGCGATACAAATCGCCCACAAACAACACTAGCAAAGCAATTAGCATTGTATGTAGTAATGTACAGCCCAATTCAAATGGCGGCGGATTTACCACGGAATTATTTAGCTAAACCCGATGCTTTTCAGTTCATTCAAGACGTACCAACCGATTGGCAGCAAAGTATTGCGCTTGATGGTGAAGTAGGCGACTTTATTGTATTTGCACGCAAAGAGCGCAAGCGCGATAACTATTCAGGTAACGATTGGTACTTAGGTGCAGTTACCGACGAAAATGCCCGCACCATTGAGATTAAACTCGACTTTTTAGATAAAGATAAACAGTTTGAAGCGCAAATCTACCAAGACGGTAAAAACGCTGAATGGAAGAACAATCCTTATGATTTAAGCATTGAAAAACGCACTGTTACCGCAAGCGATAAGCTAACATTAAAATTGGCCACCAGTGGCGGTACAGCCATTCGTTTTAAAGCCCTCTAGTAGTTAATCTGAACTCTAGATAATAAATTAACGCTATCTGCAACCATGCAGATAGCGTTATTAGCTTGGATTAGTAACCTTTATTGGTAGGTATATTTGCGCACTTAAACCACCTTCAGGGCGATTAGAGAGCACCACCTTGCCGCCATGCATATCGATAATACGCTTAATAATTGCAAGGCCTAGGCCGCTACCTTCACTACCGCGAGCTGCATCACCTTGTTTAAACGGCTCAAACACAGACTCCAACTCGCTTTCAGGAATACCCGGACCACTATCGTTGACCGCAATAACCACATATTTTTTATTGGAATTAAAATAACTGAGTACTTCAATATCACCCTCTGAGTAGCGTAGTGCATTTTCTATCATATTGGTCACTACTCGCTTAATCGCGACACTACTTATGGGAATTTTTCCAATATTAGGATTCGGTTTAAACGTGATCGCACGTTGATGCTTAAGCTCACTTTGTACGACTTCACCAAGGAGCGCATTAATATCTTCGCAGGTTTGTTCTTCACGTTTATGATGGCGTAAATATTCGATAAATTGATCGATAATGCCATTCATATCTTCAATATCGTAAATAATGCCTTCACGTAAATAATCATCTTCATCAACCATCATTTCTGTGGCTAAACGAATACGCGTAAGCGGTGTGCGTAAATCATGAGAAACACCGGCCATAAGTAATCGACGGTCGTTTTCAAGGGCAGCAATACCTCGCGACATTTGATTAAAGGCGCGCGTTACCTCAATAACCTCACTCGACCCTTGCTCTTGTAACTTGGTACTAAAGTCGCCTACCCCTACTTTTATCGCAGCTTGTTGTAATGCTTTTAGTGGTCGGTTCAAATGCCTGGCAAATAACCAACCTCCTAGTACACTTAAAAAGCCGATACTAGAAAGATAAAAGGTTAAAAACTCAAGGTTACTTTCTTTAAATCCGGTGAGCGGCACTTTGACCCAATAACCCGGCGCCTGCGGGGCTTCTACCCAATAAATAAGCGGATCAGTTTGACTAATGCGCACCCGAGAAAAGCCATTTAATTGCTCAGACATACTACGCGATAGCCCAGAATACTCACGACTTTGGCCTAAACCATGACGCATAGCTTCACGCTGAGTCATTACTTCAATGCCGGTTATTTCAAAAAACTTCTCAGAGACTTCATCGGTGACTTCAACGCCATCTTCCCAATCAATAAACACGGTTTTAATTTGCTTAGCCAGCATTAAATTAACTTGTTCAATGGTGGGTTTAACTACATATAAACTTACCGTGACGTAGGAAACTATTTGGTTAATAAGCAACAAAGCGGCAACCAAAAATACGGTTTGTCCAAACGCACTACGCGGAAACATTCCCATAATGATTACTTTTCACCGTCAGGAACAAATACATAACCTAAACCCCATACCGTTTGAATATAGCGTGGGTTAGCGGCATCGACTTCGATCATTCTACGAAGACGTGATACTTGAACATCAATACTGCGCTCAAGCGCACTGTAGTCTCGCCCTCTAGCTAAGTTCATTAATTTATCACGACTTAATGGCTCACGCGGATGAGACACTAACGCTTTTAGCACCGCAAATTCACCACTAGTGAGTGACACCGTGTTATCGCCTTCACTCATTTCGCGGGTGGCTAAATTTAGGGTAAATTTACCAAACGCAATTAAGTTCTCCTGCGCTGAAGGCGCCCCTGGTACTTCTTTTGATTGGCGACGTAAAATGGCTTTTATGCGCGCTAATAGCTCGCGAGGATTAAACGGTTTCGGAATATAATCGTCAGCGCCGAGTTCTAGGCCAATAATGCGGTCTACTTCATCGCCTTTGGCGGTCAGCATGACAATAGGAATTTGGTTTTCTTTTTGGCGTAAACGTCTGCAAATAGAAAGCCCATCTTCGCCGGGCAGCATTAAATCAAGCACCATTAGATGAAAGTTTTCACGCTCAATTAGTCTATCCATTTGCTCTGAATCCGCAGCTGTTCTTACAATAAACCCTTGCTCTACCAAATAACGTTCCAGCAAACTACGCAAACGTTTATCGTCATCAACCACCAATACTTTTACTGTCTCTTGTCCCATAATCTGTTGCTTATTTTTATAATTTATTAATCGTTAATATAAATGAAAAACTTAATAATAAAAAACTAATTAAGTGCTTAGATTGTTACTGAACATTTCAAATTCATTGATAGCTATTTTATCTCGACAAGCTGCCTTTATTTTAATACCTTGCCACTCATGAAGATTAAACAAGAACTCAGCGTGAAAACAAACTTAATTACTCGCGAAGGTTATTTACAATTGCAGCAAGAACATGATCATCTTTGGAATGAAAAACGTCCAGAAGTGACTAAAATTGTGAGTTGGGCTGCTAGCCTAGGTGATCGCTCTGAAAACGCAGACTATCAGTACAACAAACGTTTACTACGTCAAATTGACCGTCGTGTTCGCTATTTACGAAAACGCATCCCCGATTTAAAAATTGTTGACTACTCGCCCGTACAAGACGGCAAAGTTTTTTTTGGAGCGTGGGTAGAAATAGAAAACGAGGCCGGTGAGTGTAAAAATTTTAGAATTGTCGGCCCCGATGAAATTTATGATCGCAACGACTATATTTCTATCGATTCACCAATGGCTCGAGCGCTATTAAAAAAACAAGTAGACGATGATTTTGAGGTCATGACTCCGCAAGGTGCTAAGCAGTGGTACGTAAATAACATTACCTATCAAAAATGACAGCGCTGAGTTTTGATTCAGATCATATTAACTTTTTATTGTTTATATTATCTGAGTAAGCTATAACTAAAGTTACTCAAGTAATGTTGTATTAACTTGAGAGTAGTTAATTAAGGTCACCATTATGTCAAACATAACAGCGCGCATATTACAAAATGCCCTCGTGTTTGCACTCTTTATGAGTGTGAGTTTGACATTACATGGCGCACCTAAAAATAACAAACTTGATGCTGGTTTTGCTCCAGCTGAATTTATTGTTTGTGACTCCCCTGACCAAGCAAACCTCGACACCGATTTAGATTCTCATGTTGGTGTTATTGCGCTTAGAGAAATCCAACCACTTCCTTTAGCGTTTTTCTTTCATTATGAAAGTCGATTTTTAGCCACTGCCTACAGTAATGCAAACCCGCGAGCGCCACCCGTTATTTAATTTAATAACTTGCTTTTAAACATTATTAAATTTGTATAACTATTTATTTAGGTGGATATTATGTCTAACTTTAAAGAACTCCGTACCCAAGATATTTCTCATGGCACTATTGCTGATACTTTTACTAATGAGGCTGTGATTGATTTAACCTCTCCAGCAACACGTATAGTAACTAGCTTTACTCAAACAAGTCCTATGCGCGCAGCGTTTGATACAACCATTGAACAAGCATCAAAACAACTAAATACTCAGCCTTCTGATTTTATTTTAGTAACTGACGAACAACAAAAACTAATTGGTATTGTCGCAAGTGCAGATTTACAAAGCTCAAAAATCATGATTTTATCGCAGCGTTTAGGCTTGCCTCGTAGTGAAATTAGCTTACGCTATTTAATGACACCGCTGAGTAACTTAATGGGTGTAAGTATGAAAAGCTTAAGCTACTCATGTATCGGTGATGCACTGCAAACTATGGAACATCATGGTGCTATGTTTATATTAGTTACTGCGGCTAATAATGAAATAAGTGGTTTAATTTCAGCACGCGATATAGCACGTAAGCTGCAAATTCCTGTTCATATTAGCCCAATAGCGCACACATTTAGTGAAGTACTCGAAAGTGTAGAGCACCCTCACTAAATCCGCTTTTTATTGCCCCAGCAATGGCATCTTAAAGCAAGTAAAATAGCTTGCTTTAAGAGCTTTTTATTACCCTCCCCTGTGATATTATTCAAGACATTGACGCATCAGTTAACTTTTTAGCTGGTCTTATTTTTTGTATTAAAAGGTTTTTGCATGAGCGATATCTCTGCACGTTTAGCAACTGAGCTAAATGCACAGCAGCAACAAGTGGTTGCAGCAACAAAGTTACTTGATGAAGGCGCAACCGTCCCCTTTATTGCCCGTTACAGAAAAGAAGTGACCGGTGGATTAGATGACACCCAACTACGCCTTCTAGAACAACGTTTATCTTATTTGCGTGAACTTGAAGAGCGTCGTGGCTTTATCCTGTCGACGATAGAATCACAAAATAAGCTTAGTGCTGAATTAGCGGCTGATATTAAAGCTGCACAAAGTAAAACCGAACTAGAAGACTTATATTTGCCTTATAAAGCAAAGCGCCGCACTAAAGGTCAAATAGCTATTGAAGCCGGTTTAGAACCACTAGCTGATGCGTTATTTAACGATCCAATGCTTGACCCAGACGCTGAGGCTGCAAAATTTATTAATGCCGAAAAAGCGATTGTCGATACTAAAGCAGCGCTTGATGGTGCTAAGTTTATTTTGATGGAGCGCTTTGCTGAAGACGCTAAATTACTCGCTAAATTTAGAAGTCATATTAGTCAAAATGGAGCGATTGAAAGTAAACTTATTGATGGTCAAGAACAAGCGGGGGCTAAATACCGAGACTACTTTGAACATCAAGAACCATTAAAGAAAGTCCCCTCGCATCGTGCATTAGCCATGCTAAGAGCTCGTAATGAAGGTATTTTACAGTTAACTATTAATCCTGAGCCAAGCGCTGAAAACCCAGCGCAATTGTGTGCACAGATGATCAGCGATCATTACCGCCTAGATATTAAAAATAAACCTGCCAGCGCTTGGTTATTAACTGTAGTGCAATGGGCGTGGAAAATTAAGCTTGGATTACATCTAGAAAATGAATTTTTAGCCGCAATGCGTGAAAAAGCCGAGACTGGTGCCATTGATGTATTTGCTAAAAACTTAAAAGACTTATTAATGGCAGCCCCTGCAGGCCCTCGCACTACGTTAGGCTTAGATCCTGGTTTACGTACCGGTTGTAAAATTGCCGTGGTTGATAGCACAGGTAAGCTGCTTGCTACCCAAACGATTTTTCCACATGCACCACAAAATCATTGGGATAAATCATTACGCACGCTCGAGCAATTATGTCGCCAGCATAAAGTTGAGCTCATTGCGATTGGTAACGGTACCGCTTCTCGCGAATCAGATAAACTAGTTGGCGAACTTATCAAAGCCAATACCGAGCTTAAACTAAATAAAATCATGGTCAGTGAGGCCGGCGCTTCGGTTTACTCTGCTTCTGAGTTTGCTGCTAATGAATTTCCTGATTTAGATGTATCTTTACGCGGTGCCGTATCTATTGCACGTCGCCTTCAAGATCCATTGGCTGAGCTGGTTAAAATAGAGCCTAAGTCTATTGGTGTAGGCCAATATCAACATGATGTATCACAAAGCCAACTAGGACAAAGCCTAATCTCAGTGGTAGAAGACTGTGTAAACAGTGTAGGTGTTGATTTAAATATGGCCTCTGTACCTTTGCTTGCACGTGTCTCTGGTTTAAACAAAACCTTAGCGCAAAATATTGTAAGCTACCGTGATACAAATGGGTCATTTACAAAACGTAGTCAGTTGAAAAAAGTAGAACGCTTAGGGCCAAAAGCATTTGAACAAGCAGCCGGCTTTTTACGCATTAACAATGGCAGCGATCCACTAGACAACTCATCAGTTCACCCTGAAGCATACCCTATCGTTAAGCGTATTTGTGAGCACAACCAGGTAGACGTAAATAACCTCATTGGTAACAAAGAGTTTTTAAATAAGCTCGCTGCAAATGACTATATTGACGATAAATTTGGTCTGCCTACCGTGACCGATATTATTAGCGAACTTGATAAGCCGGGTCGCGATCCGCGCCCTGAATTTAAAACTGCTGAGTTTAAAGCAGGCGTTGAAAAAATTAGTGATTTAAAACCAGGAATGATTTTAGAAGGCGTAGTATCGAACGTAGCTAATTTTGGCGCATTTGTGGATGTTGGCGTACATCAAGATGGACTAGTGCATATTTCGGCTATTACTAATAAGTTTATTTCAGACCCACGAGAAGTGGTTAAAGCTGGTGACATTGTTAAAGTGAAAGTGGTTGAGGTTGACGCTGCACGTAAACGCATTAGCTTTACCATGCGCCTAGATGACGAGGTAGACACTAGCAATAAAGCTGCCCCTGCGGCGGTGCAAAAGCCACGTGGCAACAATGCAAATCAATCGCGAGCGCCCAAACCTAAGCGCGACACAGGCAATGCAATGATGGGCAATGCGTTTGCTGATGCCTTTGCAAATGCGAAAGTGAAAAAATAAAATGACCCCATAAAAAAACCGCTTAGGCGGTTTTTTTATGGCTATTAAATATAAGGTTTAGTTTAAATTTGTGCTGAGAATTGGCTTTGAGTCGCAGGTGATGTGGCCAGTTGATAAAAACTAGCAATGCGCCCAGCACGCGCTTCTACTTCAACATCACGCGATTGCTCTTCACTTTTAGCAGTTTTTACTTCTGAACTTTCACTGTTAGAAAACGACGCACTGACTCTGCTTTTATCTTCGCTGCTGTCTTCGTCATCTGCTGAAGCTAACTCAGCTTGTGCTGCGGCTATCTTTTGAGTGGCATCTGCCGCAATTGCTCTGTCGGCACCTGAAGGCTCAGCCGGCGCGAGTGCTGCAGCACGTACCGTTTGCATTTTATCAATAGTTGCTTGGGGGTCGCCATTGATAACCCCAACATCTATCGGTACTTCACCACCTACCGCATAATTAGTCCCATCAGGACCTCTTTGGTATTCGTAGCTAGGAGAGCCCGCATATTGTCCACCCACTGAGGCATGCGCTTGCTCATGTGTTCGTACTTCAGTGTCGCGCGCTTTAAGTTCTTTAATTTGCTGTAATTCTTGCTCAAGTTGCAGTTCTTCTTGCTCACTAACTTCTTCTGCAGCTTGTTGTTTTTCTTGCTCGGCATTATCTTGATCGCTATCTGCATTGCCTTCGCGTTGCGCAATCGTTTTATCGTCTGCAATTTTGCCACTCGCATTGTAGGTTGAGCTGTCGCTATTTCCTGGCAGTTTGGCTTTTTCTGCATCACTTTGAGCTTTGTTTTCGGTGCTACCAGCGGTGTTCGCAGCGGCTGGGGGAATGACTTCACGTAGCTGGTTGTCACGCCGAGCAGTCTCCGTATAAACATTTGCGGTGTTTATATTAATAGACGGAAACGGCGTGACAATATTCATGAGAAATTACACTTTAATATCAACTAAAGTGCCTAATACGTCATCTGCAGTTTGGATAGATTGCGTGTTTGCCTTAGCATTAAACTCTTCAACTTTTAAGTTTACTAACGCATCATCAATTCGTGCAGGTTGAGATACTGGCGCGGTGACAGCTTCTTCAGGGCGAGCGGCCGTTAATTGACGTTGCTGCGCTAGTTGAGAGTCGTCTTGCTGCTCTATGCTGGCACGATTAATCTCAGCGCTGGCTTTTTCAATTCCTTGGCTGGCTCTATTAAACCCTTCAACACCACTATTGAATACAGATCCTATTGGCATAATAATAAACCTCCAGCAAATAAATATCGTTTAATTATCGCTCAAAAATCACGCAAAATAAAGCTTTAAACCGCAGTAATCATGGCTTTGCTTCAAAGCATTGATTTAACGGCAGATAAAAATTCACTTTTATGAGAAATAAAAGGCGCATGTGATGCTTTGTCTATCACTTCGTACTCAAAGTCAGCATTAAGTGCCACCATTTTCTCAATGGCCCTATAAGGAACGAGAGAGTCTAAGCGCCCAAAAATGCCGCGAATAGTCACTGGGCATTGAGCAAATAATTCGCGTAAGTCTTCATTTTGCAGTATGTCTAGCCCTGCACTTAAAGCCTCGTTATTCGGGGGCGGTGACTGACTCAATAACTGCTTTAACTGTTTTACATCATCGCGAGCCGACTCACTGCCCATTGCCTGAATTGCCAAAAAGCGCTCTATCGTTTTTGAACGCTCTTGCAACAACTGCTCTTTGAACTGTTTCAATACTTTAGGCTTAATGCCAGCCCATGGTAATTGCTCTGCAAAAAAGGGCGTTGAGGCAACTAAAATGACTTTTGATACTTTTTCTGGCCAATGTTTGGCAATATAAATAGCAAACAACCCACCTAAAGACCATCCCATTAGTACCGATTGTGACTTTAACTGCTCACTCACCTGCTTTGCAGCATCGTGTAATGTATATGGGCTTAAAGAGGCGTTATTATCACCATAACCGGGTAAATCCAAACAGCGCACTTTACCTGAATATAAAAACTCTAATTCTGGTTTTATTAACTGCCACACACCTTGGCTCATTCCCCAACCATGTAACAACACACATTCATTTTGCATATTTGCCTAACCTTAACCAAACTTGAGTTCTATGATAGCGCTTTAAAAGGAGTTTGTAATGAGGATCATCAGCGAATGAAACTCAGCCTAAGTGATTGGCTATTCCCCTCTTACTGTGTGTTATGTCAAAGTCAGATTCATAGCTCAATGGGACTGTGTCAATTTTGTTTAGATGACTTGCCATTGCTAGATTTGGCCGAGCATGACAATTTATTTTACCGCCCTGATATTGTAGAAATGTTTCCTAACTGCAACTTTGAAAAGCTGTTTGCCTGTGCTTTTTACCAGCCCCCTTTTGATTTATGGTTAAAGCAGCTTAAATTTAATAATCAAATCCATTATAAAAAAGCACTACAGCAAGTCATAAAAAAACAACTTAGTGTTTTTATGACTAAACACCCTATCGCTGTTGATGCATTTATAATTTTACCTTTACATAAAGCGCGCTTCTTAACGCGTGGGTTTAATCAAGTCACCCAAGTATGGCAGCCCTGTTTAGGGTCAAATAAAGTATTAAATAATGCGTTGCTTCGCCATAAATACACCTCAGCACAATCACAATTAAGCAAAGCTAAAAGAGTTAAAAATTTACAGCAGGCTTTTTCATGCAAAATCAATTTAGAGGGAAAAACGGTAGTAATTATCGATGATATTATGACTACAGGAGCAACTCTTAATGCAGCCACCTTATCGTTAAAAGAAGCCGGCGCTAAACACGTATGGGCATTTACCACGTGCTTAACGCCACTTTAGGGCGTGTTAGTTTCCACTCACGCGAAAGGTGTGACCAAAAAATAAAGCATTACTTAATAATCGGCTGGTACCATACCAGTACCCTCTAAATACAGGGTTATCTGTCATCGCAATAACACTACCTCGACCATAAGAGTGTGCCATTAACGCTGCCCCACCAGCCACTTGCTCTACATTTATTGCATCAGTAAAACCAGCAAGTAGCGGCTGCTGTGTATAGGTAAGTATATTTACAAATGGTGCTTCAGAGGCTTCAAGTAGCCAAGTACTATTTTTAAATACGGGTAGTGTGTCACGCTTAAATGAAAACATTAGTGGGTGAGTTGTATCTACCTTGGTATTAAATATCGCACCTGCAATACGCTGACGACCTGCTAGGTGGTCTTTGTCTGCATACTTTAAACCTTGAGTATCAAATGCACTAGCCACATCTCTACGCGATAAGTAGCTTGCTTTTAATAGCTGTTGATCGGCTAAAAACTTAGCTCCGCCTTTGTGCCCCCAAATAACACCACCTTTCCTTACCCAGCTTTTTATAGCAACTTTATCGGAATCAGATAAAGTAGAATAATTACCATGTGGCAACACAATATGGCTGTAATTACTGAGCTCTAAAGACGCTAAACGCTCCATTTCAACAATGGTTGGCGCTACACCCACAAAACGGTCTAGGTAGTACCACACTTCACCCGCTTCATATTGGCTCACGCCTTTACCACCAACCAATAACACCTTAGGCGCAGAAACCACAGCCATAGAGCGAGACCCTAAATCAGCACCTTTACTAGTTAAACCGGTAGTAATTGGTTTAACTTCAATCCCAAACTGGCTTTGTGCTTGGTTTAACTTTGTCACCCAATTGGTGTCAGTTTGAAGTCCTGCTGGAATAATAATACTACCTGCGTCAAAGTTTACTTCTGCATTGGTTGATACTGCTGTTAATGGTTTTAATGCAACACGAGCTTTAATACCTTGCTGTAACAGACTATTGAGCATTTTGGGAGCTTGCATGTCATTCCATGCAAATCCATAGGCGTAATTTTTAGTCAGTGACGCTAACTCTGGCTGCTTTGGTTTTTGCCAAGCTGTTTTTTCTACCTCTAATCCCCAGCGGCTGTTTACTTTAGCAAATGGTAAATTAAACGCATGCGCTAATGTCCAACCCGACACATCGTAAAAGGTGTTATCGGCAAAGTTTTGTTGCTCACTAAAAATAGCTTTAACTAATCGATATTGTGGTTGCGCAAGCGGCACAAAATAACTATTAGCGGTAAAGTTTTTACCTTCAGCTTTTAGCCCTTCTTTCACTGGGTAGGCATTAATTTGATGTTGTTTAAGTATGCTTAAAAAATCGTTAGTACGGGTATGATCTTCATCTGCTTGAACAATATAGCCCTGATAGTCTTCATCTTTGGCAAGCTCAACTGCTTTGTTATAAAAGTTAGCTTGGTACTCTAGCAAAGCTTGGCGGTTATCAATCGCCGCTTTAAAAGTTGATAAGCTCGTTAACAGTTGGTTTTTAATCGTAAACGCAAAAGTTAGCGGGCCATTGATCGTTTCTTGAATATGGCCACGAGAACTTGCTTGTTCAAATAAAATACCCACACCACCATTTACATCGGGGTAGGTAGAGCCTTTACCATAATAAAAGTCATCAAAGCTTTCTTCGGTGAAGTATAACGCGTTGTTTTCATCTAATGTTTTAGCGTGATAATTTGCAATCGCCTTTGTTAAGCTCACATTTTCTTCAGGGGTAATTGGGTGTTTACGACTTGGGATACCCGGTTGAAAAAAGTAGCTACTATTTGGCCCCATTTCATGAAAGTCAGTTAAAATATTAGGCTTCCAATAATGAAACTTAGCAATCCTTGCGCGCGACTCTGGGTGCTGTAACAGCAACCAATCACGGTTTAAATCAAACCAATAATGGTTTGTTCGACTGCTTGGCCAGCTCTCTACATGCTCTCGGGTTTGCGGATCTGACGATAAGTTCATTCCACGATTACTATTAGCCCAATTTGCGAAACGTGCTAAGCCGTCAGGGTTAAGCGACGGGTCGAGTAAAATAACCGTGTTGTTAAGTAGCTCATTTATTTCATCCCCTTGCGCTGCCGCTAAATAATAAGCGACTAGTAAAGCTGCATTACTACCTGATGATTCATTCCCATGAACACTGTAACCCATCCATACAACACTTGGCTGCTCCGCTGTTTTATTGTTTGAATTATTTAGGCGAGCTAAGTGCGCTTGGCGAGTTTTTTCTATATTTTTTAATTTGTTAGCCGCAGTAATCGTTAGCATAACTAACGGGCGCTGCTCATGAGTACGACCTATTACTTCAAAATTAATTCGATCGCTTTTTTGAGCTAAAATTTCCATGTAGCGAACAAGTTGGTCATGTCTCACATGCCACTCACCCACTTGATAACCCAGCACCTCTTGAGGTGTTGGTATGGTAGAATCGAATTCAACCTGTTGCTCAAAATAATAAGACAGGGGCTTTGCCATACTTGAAAAACTGGCCAGCACCACCATTATTGTTAATATGAAGCGCATATAAATCACTCTAAAAATGTTTGTTAATTGCACGCTACCATTGCTTAAAATAGATGCCAACTTTTTACGCTCAACACTAGCCGCAACACGATGAGCGGAGTATGATATGCAGTATCCGAGTAATTTAGTCAAGTATAGACGGTATTATGATTTCTATTTCCGAAACAGCGCAAGCGCATTTTGCTAAGCTATTAGCAGATCAATCTCAACAAACGAATATTCGTGTGTTTGTTGTTAACCCTGGTACATCACAAGCTGAATGTGGTGTTTCTTATTGTCCAGAAGACGCGGTAGAAGAGAGCGATATTCGCCTAAATTTTAACGGCTTTGATGCGGTTGTTGATGCTGAAAGCGCGCCTTTTTTAGCCGAAGCTGAAATTGATTTTGTTACCGACAAAATGGGCACACAGTTAACTCTTAAAGCACCTAATGCTAAAGCACGTAAACTAGGTGAAGATGCCAGCTTGAATGAGCGTGTGCAGCACATGCTAGAAACTGAAGTAAACCCACAACTTGCCAACCATGGCGGCCAAGTTAGCTTAGTAGAGATCACTGCAGCTGGTGTTGCTGTACTTCAGTTTGGTGGTGGTTGTAATGGGTGTTCTATGATCGATGTCACACTAAAAGAAGGCATTGAAAAAGAAATGATTGCTAAGTTTGATGAAATCACCGGTGTGTCTGACATTACCGATCATGAAGCAGGCGAGCATTCTTACTACTAAGCATTAATTTATTATGCTAAAGCCACTTATTTACCGCTTAGGGAGCGACCCTAAGTTGAGTTTAAAGCGCTTTTTTCGCGGGCTAGCACTGTTTGTGCTAGCCGTGATATTTATCGCTGTGGGCTATTACAGCCATTACAGTTTGCAAGTTATCGGCTTGGTTATTATAGCCCCCGCTTTATTTTTTGCTTTTTGGGGCTATGCGGGTATTTTTGCTAACCGCTTTTCTCAAGTATTAAAAAATATCCCTTCCAAAAATAACGACCCCGACCTTTGGAAGTAACGGTTCATATCAACTCACTTATTTAAGTAATTGATTGTTAGCTTTTAATTGTTGATATTTAACGATAAGCGTAACGCCTCGCATAAGCATAAAACAACTCATAGCTAACCATAACCCATTATTTTGCCAATCCTGAAATAGCCAAAACACCCCAAAAAAGCCTACAACTGCTGAAAGCAACATACTATTTCGCATCGCTTTAGCGCGGGTCAGGCCAACAAAAATACCATCGAACAAAAAACAGCTCATAGCTAAAATAGGCAATACTATTACCCAAGGTAAGTAGTGAATGGCCTCGTCAATAACCTCTGGTACATTAGTTAATAGCTTAATAATGCTGCTGCCAAATACTATAAAAAACACACTATACAAAATGCCAAATAACATACCCCAAAATACACTGATTTTTACCCATAGCCTTATCTTTTCAACACTTTGTTGACCTTTAGCTTGACCCACTTTGGCCTCACTTGCATAAGCAATTCCATCAAGTGCAAAGCTAACTAACATTAAAAAGTTGAGTAGAACGGCATTAGCAGCCAATGTGGTTTCACCTAAGCGGGCTGCATAAAAGGTCATAAAGCTAAAACATAATTGCAGTACTAAAGAGCGAATAAAAATATCGCGGTTTAAGCTCAGTAATGCTGCCATTTTCTCCACACTTAACCAATTTGCTACAGCCAAACTTATACCATGCTTTTTAGCAAGTTGAACCACCAACAATAAAGCAAATACAAGCGCGATATAGTCAGCAATAAGTGATGCCCACGCAGCCCCGGCAACCGCCCAATCAAGGTACACTACAAAATAAATATCGAGCACAATATTAGTAATGTTAGTGACTAACAGTAAATAAAATGGCCCTCGCCCATAGTGCACGCCCAACATCCAGCCTAGTAAAACTAAGTTGCATAGCGCTGCAGGGGCGCTAAAAATACGAATACTAAAATACCGATAGGCTTCATTGAGCACATCGCTATTGGCAGCTGATAAATACGCAATAGCATGTTTTATAAGGGGTGACAGTAAAATAAGGAGTAAGGCAACCGAAGTGGCTAACAATAAACTGCGTTTAAGTAAGGCTGCAAGCTGAGTTAAATCATTTTTACCATAAGCCTGAGCCACCAGCCCAGTGGTACTCATTCTTAAAAAACCAGCAAGCCAAAATAAAATGGAGATCACAGTAGAGCCTAAGGCTATTCCCGCTAAATAATGCGCACTCCCCAAATGACCGATCACTGCCGTATCAACAATTCCTAACAACGGGACGGTAATATTTGATAATATCATCGGACCGGCTAACAACAACAAGCTTTTATGGTGTGCTTTATTATGTATAAGAAATTGTTTCATTTAGTATTATTATTCCTGATTTGTGGTTCTTTACGCGCGCAAGCAGCTGTTATTCTACAGTATCATCACGTCAGTGAAACCCTTCCCGCTGTCACCAGCGTGAGTGCCAACACTTTTACAAAACACTTAAATTATTTAAAAGAGCATAACTTTAACGTTATTCCATTAAATGAACTGATTAGTGCATTACAACAAGGTAAGGCTTTAGAGAACAAAACAATCGCGATTACCTTTGATGATGGTTACAACAATAATTACGATCAAGCAGCTCCTATTCTTGAGAAGTTTGGTTACCCGTACACTATTTTCGTAAACCCAAAACTCATTGATGAACAAGCGGGTTATGTTATGGGGTGGGATAAGCTCAGGGAGCTTGCCAAAAAAGGAGCACTGATTGCTAATCATAGTGCTGAACATAACTACCTACATAAAAAGCGCGAGAATGAAACGCCTAGCCAATGGCGCGAACGCACTAAAAAAGACATTCTTAGTTCACAACAACGTATTAAAGAGGAAATAGGTCACGATTATAAATATCTTGCCTACCCATACGGAGAGTTTAACAACCAACTACAAGCTCTCGTTACAGAACTAGGCTTTATTGGTATTGGCCAGCACTCAGGAGCCGTTAATCAACACTCTAACTTTAGTCGCTTACCGCGCTTCCCTGCTTCAGGTTTTTATAGCAAGCTAGAGACGTTAATTACCAAGATAAATTCAACTGCCTTTACCATTAATAAGCTAACCTATAAAGATAGTGTCACTTCACAAAATCCACCGTCACTCACAATAAAACTTGAGACAAATGACTTTCATAAGAGTCAATTTGCCTGTTATGTGTCAAGCGTTGGTCAAGCTAATTTAAATTGGTTAGACGATAATACAGTTGAGGTAACATCGCCAAAACAGCTTAATAAAGGCCGCTCTCGCTTTAACTGCACGGCTCCATCAATAAAACAAACCGGCAGTTATTATTGGTTTTCACAGCCTTGGGTGATCAACTAAGTTTTACTTTTTATTACTTGATTTAATAACCGCTGGGTCATTTTCTCCAGCGGTACGACTTCATTTGCTGCCCCCATATCAATAGCAGCTTTGGGCATACCCCATACCACAGACGAATACTCATCTTGCGCAAGTGTGTATGCACCTTGTTGCTTTAATGCGAGCAATCCTTTTGCACCATCACTTCCCATACCGGTTAATAGTGTGGCAACAATATGCTTTGCACCTATTTCAAGTAATGAGTTAAATAAAACATCCACCGCGGGTTTATGCCTATTAACCGTCTCTCCATCATCAAGCTGACAATATAAAGCACTACCTTGTTTACTAATTCGTAAATGAAGTCCACCCGGAGCTATATAAGCGCAACCAGCTACCAGTTTATCGCCTTGCTGAGCTTCCTTTACGTTAATAGTACAAGTACGCTGCATCCGCTCTGCAAATGAGGTGCTAAATACGGGAGGGATATGCTGCGTAATTACAATAGGTGGGCAATTTTTGGGCATACGTATAAGCACTTCTTTTATCGCCTCGGTTCCCCCTGTTGATGCACCGATTGCAATCACTTTATTTACTAAAAATTCGGCATTGGTGGGTATAGGCTCTGCTACAGTACTAGTTTTTTTGTAGCCTCGAACCCGTGCACTAGCCGCTACCCTGACTTTTTGCTGAACAATATCAGCATATTGACTCATCTGTTGTTTAACGTTGACCGTTGGTTTTGCAATAAAATCAACCGCCCCCAGTTCAAGCGCTTCTAGGGTTATAGGTGAGCCTTTTTGAGTAAGAGTGGAAATCATTACTACGGGCATAGGGCGTAAGCGCATTAAGTTTTTTAAAAAGCTAATGCCGTCCATTCTTGGCATTTCAACATCTAGTGTTAGTACATCCGGATTATGCTTTTTGATCATCTCTCTGGCTTCGTATGGGTCTTGTGCACAGCCCACTACCACAATATCTTTTGCCTGTTGCAGTATCTCTGTCAGTAATTGCCTGATCAGTGCCGAATCATCAATTATTAATACTCTAATCATAGCCATCCTTAAAACAGTTCTATGTCAGTGGCTTTGGTTTGCTGTTCAAGATTATGCAAGTAACGCACTTCACGTTTTTCAATAGTGTTATTGTGTAAGTTTCTTAGCTTTTTAACCTGCACTTTTCCATTATGAGGATTAAAAAATATTTTACGCGGCCAGGGTCCGCCCATATCATGCGCCACTAAGTTTAGCGCTTCTTCTGCTATATATGCATTGGCAAAACTGATATTGCCAATACCAATATCTGTCATTGCGCTAATTATTTTGCCTCCCCCAAACAGTTTTACTTTTAAGTTTGCCCGGGAAGCACCATTTTTAAGCACTTCATTAATTAAATATTCCATAGCCCAGTTACCATAACGACAACTTAAACTATGCGCTTGGTCAATTCGCTCACCTTTTTGAATAGGTAGCATAAAGTGATTAATCCCGCCAATACCTAGCTTATCGTCGTAAACACAAGCAGCAATGCACGACCCGAGCACTGTGGTGATCAGCTCATCGTTTTTAGAAACATAAAATTCACCTGGCAATACCTTAGCGACCACACGCTCTCGCGTGGCATCCCAATAGCGTTTAATATGCTCAAATCCCGCTAATACCGGCTTAAATTGTGTTTGCATGAGCTACTTTCTGATACATGGTTTTCCCTAAGTTTTTAAATAAGACATGCTCTTTCCCCATGGTTTCTGAATGCCCTAAAAATAAATAACCTTGGTTATTTAAAATATCGGCATAACGGTTAAAAAGCTGATCCTTTGTCTCTTTATCAAAGTAAATCACTACATTTCTACACAAGATCAAATCAAATGGGCCTTTCATCGGCCAATCTTGGAGTAAGTTTAAACGCTTAAATGAAATACATTGCTGTAGCTTAGGTTTCACCTTATAACTTTGCCCGTCTTTGCTGGTTAAAAACCAGCGCTTGAGCAATGCATCATCCAGTCCATTCACATTTGCCGCAGTATAAATACCGCTCTGGGCTTTAGCTAGTACATTAGAATCAAGATCAGTTGCTAAAATTTTCACATCCCAATCACTTGGAAAAGCCCCTTGTAAGGTCATAGCTAAACTGTAAGGCTCTTCGCCGGTAGAGCAACCTGCAGACCAAATACGAACGCGTTTATTATGCTTATTTGCTTTTAGCATCGCAGGAATAAACTGCTCTTTTATAAATTCAAAGTGATGAATTTCACGAAAAAAAGAGGTTAAATTGGTAGTAATGGCGTTAATAAATGCATCAAACTCCTGGTCCTTATGATTTTTTAAGTAATCAAGGTAACTAGAGAAGTTTGTTAATTTACGCTCACGAATTCGCCTTGCTAATCGTGAGTAAACCATTTCGCGCTTATGCTCCCCAAGCACAATACCACAGGCGTTATACACTAAATGAGCCACTTCCTTAAAATCGCTATCCGTTAATAAAAACTCTTTCATTATGTACTCTCAAATAAATATAAAGATAGATTCACACTACTTCTGTGTGAACCATCTAAAACAGGGTTAAAACTCCTCCCACTCTTCAGCTGAGTCTACAAAGTTTTCACCTTTGCTCTTATTATTAACGAAGCTATTTTGTTGCTTATGCGTTATTTCAGGGGTGTGAATAGTGGGCGATACCACCGCCATATCTTGCTGCCCTAGAGAAAAGAAGTGCAGTAAACGGCGCATTTCATTAGCCTGCTCTGCCATAGACTCACCTGCAGCCGATGCCTCTTCAACTAATGCCGCATTTTGCTGGGTCATTTCATCCATTTGCGATACAGCTTTATTTACTTGCTCAATTCCTGCGCTTTGCTCTTCAGAGGCCTGAGTTATATCAGCTATCATTTGTGTCACACGTTTCACCGATACCACAATCTCTTGTAACGTCACACCTGATTCATTTACAAGAGCGCTACCATCAGCAACTTTACCAACACTATCTCTAATTAACTCTTTAATTTCTTTAGCTGCACCAGCTGAGCGCTGAGCTAAGTTACGCACTTCACCTGCAACAACTGCAAAACCTCGACCTTGCTCACCTGCTCTTGCAGCTTCCACAGCAGCATTGAGCGCTAATAGGTTTGTTTGGAATGCTATTTCGTCTATAACACCAATAATGTCAGCAATTTTTTTACTCGATTCGTTAATAGCCGACATACTGGTTACGGCCTTATTAACAACCTCACCACCTTGAATTGCTTTATCACAGGTTTCTTCAGCTAAGTCATTAGCTACCTTGGCATTATCAGCATTTTGACGTACCGTACTGGTCATCTCTTCCATACTAGAAGCTGTTTCTTCTAATGATGATGCCTGCTCTTCTGTACGCTGGCTTAAATCAGCATTACCTTGTGAAATTTCTTCAGCTCCACTAGCCACCAAAGTGGCTGATGAGTTAATTCGATTAATAACCTCGGTTAGTTTATCTGCTGTTGCATTTGCATCTGTTTTCAGTTTTTCAAACGAGCCTTGGTATTCCTTTTCAATCCGTTTAGATAAATCACCAGTAGCCATGGCATCGAGCATATTGCCAGTATCAGTTACCGCATCGTCAACCACTTTAACTAAACTATTAAGACCCTGAGCTAAACGTAGGAAAAAGCCATCTTTTCCTTGCTCAACCAAACGGCTATTTAGCTCCCCTTTACTTGCGGCACTGACCAGCTGAGCAACCTCTTTTTCTATAGCTACTTCTGCTGTTCTGTCTTCCCATTCAACTACAGTTCCAATTCGCTCATCGTCTGGCGTAATAATTGGGTTAGCAACTAAGCCAAAGGTTCTGCCGCCCACTTTAATTTCAGTGCTGTAGGTATCCGTTAACTTAGCCAACATATTTTGCTGATGGGCTGGATTTTTATGAAATATATCAATATTTTGATTCAGTAGATTTTTGCTATCAAAGTTAGGTAAATCAATGCGTATATCATTTTGAGCATTGCTCATCATATTTTTCACCGCGTCATTCATATAAACAATCACATTCGATGCATCTGCAATCATAGTGTTTGTTGCTACAGTGTCTAACGCTCGGCGAACACGTAAGTTCTCCTGTGCTCTGGCACGCTCTGCATCGGCCTTAAATACTTCATCAGTAATATCTTGCCACTCAACAATTGTTCCCAAGCGTTCTCCTTCTTCGTTAAACCATGGCGAAGCAATTAAATCAAAAATAAGACCAGCTAATTTAAGTGTCGCTTTATGGGGCGCATCTAATTTTTTTAATAGCTCGCGCTGATGCGCCGGATGTTGATGAAAATCATCAACACATGTGCCGATTAAATCACTTACAGCAAAGTTAGGTAATACCGATTGCAAATCTCTTTCGCGTGCTTTTAGCATTTGCTTAACTTGTTCGTTGGCAAAAATAATGTTTAAGTCATTATCAGCCATCATCACATTGGCTTGGCATACCTTTAAGGCGTTGGCTAAGTCGGCAGTTTTTTTAGAAGTTCGTTCTAGCTCTTTCTGCTCAGTTATATCTGTGGCGTATTTAATAACTTTTAACACTCGCCCATCCATGTCATAAATGGGGTTATAAGAAGCACTAATCCAAATTTCACGGCCTTGTTTATCAAAACGTAAATACTCTCCTCGGTCGTACTCACCCCGCCCCAGTTTGGCCCAGAAAGTTTGATAATCCGGACTATTTGCATATTCTGGTGCAACAAATAAACGATGGTGCTTACCTTGTATTTCATTAAGTTGGTAGCCAAATGTGGTTAAAAAGTTATCGTTGGCATTAATCACTGTGCCATCTAAGTCAAATTCGATAACTGCTTGTGATTTGTTTATTGCTGCAACTTGTCCAGCTGCTTCGGCTGCCTTTAATTTTTGCATTGTGATCTCTGTGGCAAATTTAACCACTTTAATCACTTGCCCCTGAGAGTCTAAAACAGGATTGTAGGTGGCTTGTATCCACACTTCTTTACCATTTTTTCCAAACCGCTTAAATTCATCTGAAATAAACTCACCCGCGTTCAATCGCTGCCAAAACTGACGATATTCATCACTTTTCGCTTCGCTAGAGCTAATAAATAAAGAGTGGTGCTGACCTTGTATTTCAGCCAGAGAGTAGTCCATTACACGCAGGAAATTAACATTGGCAGTAATGATTCTTCCATTCGGCTCAAATTCAATTATTGCTAATGATTTATGCAATGCATTCATTATCAAATCATTGCTTGATTCAGACTGTTTTGAATTACTAAACCATCCCATGCTTATCACCACCTTTAAGTTATTTACTTTATTTAGTTACTGTTACCGCTAAATATCCATGGTTGCAGGCAAATCAATTAAGGCGACCATTTTTTCGCCTACATTGACTAACCCTGCTACATATTCACTTTCATTGGTCTGGGTTAAACTCGGCACAGCTTTAGCATCTTGCTCTGCAATACTATAAACATCTGCCACTGCATCTACCGTAATACCCATTACTTTACTTTCTTGTTCAAACTCTATTTTTACAATAATCACTACTGTTAACGGCCCATAGGCAATTGTGGGTAAACCAAAACGTAACCTCAAATCAATAATGGGTACTATCGTGCCGCGTAGATTAATAACGCCTTTTACGTACTCAGGGGCATTTGGCAGTGCGGTTATGTCTTCCCAGCTACGGATTTCTTGCACCGTTAATATATCTACTCCGTATTCTTCTTCAGCCATAATAAAGGTAAGAAACTGCTTAATGCCCTCTTTGCGCTGTAGCTCAATATTGCTATTTAATGCTATTGATTCAGAGAACATGAATCCTCCAGAGTCGCTGATGGCTCAATACTCAATGCTTGGCTGCCAGGTTTTTTTAATCCTGAAAGCTTAATCAAACCGCTAATATCTAAAATTAACGAGACACGACCATCACCTAAAATAGTTGCCCCAGAGACTCCGTCCACTTTGTGGTAATTAGCCTCCAAGCTTTTTATAACCACCTGTTGCTGTGAAAGTAAATCGTCAACGAGCACCCCGACTTTTTGGTTATCGTTCTCCACCACAACCAATAAGGTCTTATCTAATGATTCAATCGCACCTTGATGGTTAAAAATCTCGTATAAGCGCAGAATAGGAATGTATTCATCACGTAACCTGAGTACATCTAGGTCTTTACCAACACGGCTTACTTTTGCAATATCAATTTGTAATGACTCTACAATTGAGATCAGTGGAATAATGTAAGTATGCTTGGCCACTTTAACCAATTGCCCATCTAAAATAGCTAAGGTGAGCGGTAGCCGAATAGTAAAGGTAGAACCAATTCCGGCAGCAGATGTCACCTCTACCGAGCCATTTAATGATTGGATATTGCGTTTAACCACGTCCATACCCACACCCCGGCCAGATAAGTCACTTACTTCATCAGCAGTAGAAAACCCCGGCATGAATATAAGTTCGTTAATTTCATCATCTGTTAACTCGCTATCGCCAGTAATTAGCTCGTTAGTAATCGCTTTTTCTTTAATCTTTTGAGTGTTAAGGCCTTGACCATCGTCCATGATTTCAATGACGATATTTCCTCCCTGATGAAAAGCATTTAATGTAACTTTGCCCACAGGATCTTTACCTGCCGCAATACGCTTTTCTACAGTTTCAATACCATGATCCAGTGAGTTTCTTACTAAATGCACCATAGGATCAGATATTTTTTCCATCACAGTTTTATCTAACTCGGTTTGCTCTCCGATCAGCTTTAACTCCACCTCTTTATTAAGCTTTTGAGCAATATCACGCACCAGACGTGGAAAACGACTAAATACAAAATTAATTGGCAGCATACGAATACGCATCACGTTTTCTTGTAAGTCTCGGGTATTATGCGCTAGTTGCGCCAATCCCTCTTGAAGCGAGGTTACCGCAGTGGCTGTCATTTCCTGTTCGCTAAGCTGATTTAACATTGCTTGGGTAATAACCAACTCACCCACCATATTAATCAATGAATCAACCTTATCTATACCAACCCGAATAGAGGTAGATTCTGGCGCGGCTTTCGCGCTGGGCGCATTGGCAGCTGCCTTTGCTTTATTTGCTTTGGGTTGCTCAGCAGTTTTGGGAGCTTCCTCCACAACAGCCGGTTCGTTAATTACTTCCTCTGATCCAGCTTTAGCATCATTAAATAAGCCACCGCATAGCTCGACTTTAATATCTGCATCATCTTCAACCCATTCAAAAATCTCTTTAATGGCTTGCTCATCGCGCTCAGTGTTTAAGAAAAACCGCCAATATAAAAAGCACTCATCGCTGGTTAATTCTTTAATGTCAGGTATGGCATCGGTGAATGCCTGTACTTCTAGCTCACCAAGATCAGCTAACTCGCTGATCATAAACAAAGGTTCATTACCGGTTTTAAAAAGATGAAAATGTGGCTTAAAATCAATCTGATAAGTATTAACTATAACCTGCTCATGATGTGTTTCTTCCCCTTGCTCTTCACCAGCTGGCATACCTAGTAATTTTTCGAACTGCTCACGTAAAGTATCTGCTTGGGCTAAATCTGGTTCTTCCTGTACTTTTAGCGAACTTAACAAAGCCCTTAAGCAATCCACTGATTTAAGTAATAAATTAATATGCTCGCTAGTTATATTGCGCTCACCTTCACGAATTTGATCCAATAATGTTTCTAATACATGGGTAAAATTTGCAATTGAGTTAAATCCAAAAGTAGCACTGCCCCCTTTTATTGAATGAGCAGCTCTAAATATAGTATTAATGGTTTCTAAGTCTTCTTCGCCTGGCACTAAGTTGAGTAATTCAGTCTCCATGATATCGAGGCCTTCAAAACTCTCTTCAAAGAACACTTCAAAAAACTGGCTTAAATCAATACTCACAGTGCACTCCTAAGTTAACGGATTACTTTTTTTAGCACGGCTAATAGCTGATCTGGATTAAAAGGTTTTACAATCCATCCTGTTGCCCCAGCAGCTTTACCTTCTACTTTTTTATCCATCCCCGACTCCGTAGTAAGCATAAGCAGCGGTGTAAACTTGTAATCTGGTAGCCCTCTTAGCTCTCTAATAAGTGTGATCCCATCCATAATTGGCATGTTTACATCAGAAATAACTGCATCAAAACCTTGTTGCTTGGCAATGGCTAATGCCTCGCTGCCATCTTTGGCTTCGGTAACATCAAACCCTGCTGTTTTTAACGTAAAGCTCACCATTTGGCGCATTGATGCAGAATCATCGACAGCTAAAATTCTTTTCATATAAACCTCTAGTTAGTACTTTCTGAAGCTAAATATTCACTTAAACCGAGTTGTTCAATGGCATTTTTTAATGCGTCACTGCTGCCAACCCAGGCAATTTTTTGATTGATAGTAAGAAGGTGTTTTTGTAGGGCACAAAGGAGTTGAACCGAGGCGGTATCAGCAGACATGACATCGCTAATATCCAGACAAATATCTCGGCTATTATTAAGCTCGCTTAATAAATCTTGATGTAAAACGTCAACCTGAACAATTGAAAGCTCATTTGGTAGTTTAAGCATTTTTAAGCTTTTCCTTATCAACTCAATCCATAACAAAAGCTTAGACCGAGATAAAGAAAACGCCATAAAAACGACTAAAAAATAACTAATTAATTAAAAACAGCTGTTAAAAAACGTAAAAAGGGGCACAAAGCCCCTTGAAAATTGTTAAACCATTAAAAACTAGTTTTTGTAGTAATCTGCTATTTCAATAAATTCCGCTGTTAATTTTGTAGTATTCACCAAAGGCACATCTCCTTGTTTAAATTCGGGCTTAAAAATAGCTCTCAGGGCGCCACTACCATCAACAAGTGCAACCGATGCACTATGATCCACCGCATAGTCAGATTCATCACTATCACTAATTGCATAAATTAATCCCAGCTCTCGTACAAATGGAAATAAGTCTTTATGCTCCCCAGATACAGCTAAAAATTTAGGGTTAAAATAATCTATGTACTCTTTACGCTTTTGAGCAATATCTCGTTTAGGATCAACAGATATAAACCACACCTGCAGTGGATAGTCAGCTTGTAAGTTTTTATAGACATTGTTGAGCTTAGCAAGCGTCATTGGACAAATGTCAGGGCAGCTTGTGTAGCCTAAAAACACTAAGTTCCATTGTTCTAAAAACTGCTTTTTGGTTACTAACTCCCCCTGTTGATCATTTAGCGAGAAATCAGATAACGGTTTTGCAGTTTCGTACACTAATGCATCAAGATCTTGTAAACTTTTTTTATCATCACATGCCGATAAAAAAAGCACCGAAAAAACAATTAACCCACACCATAACTGCTTCATATAACTAGCCATTTATCTATAAATAAGATAACAAAGAGTATCATTAAATGAACAATCGAAAAACGAAATAAATCCATTGCGGTGTCTTCTTTGGCGGCAAATTTTAAGTTAATTGCTTTGTATATAAAGAGTATATTAAGGATACAGGCCCCACTTAAATAAATAAGTCCCGACATACCTATCAAATAGGGTAATACGCACACAATGGCTAATAGCACTGAGTACGCGAGCACACAGGTTTTACAAAAATCAATACCATGGGTGACAGGTAACATAGGGATTTTAGCGCGTTCGTAATCACTTTTACGCGCGATTGCTAACGCCCAAAAGTGCGGAGGAGTCCATGTGAATATAATCATAACCAACAACCAAGGAGCGGCTGCCATTTGATTGGTTTCAGACACCCAACCAAGTAAAGGTGGCATGGCGCCAGCCAAACCACCAATCACTATATTTTGTGGCGTGGCGCGTTTTAAAAACGACGTATAAATAAATGCGTAACCAACAAGTGCAAATAAGGTAAGTATGGCAGTGAGTGTATTTGCCCACAACATCAACATAATAAACCCTGCCACGCCAATAACAGCAGCAAAACTCAATGCGTGTAATTTACTTAAGCGTCCTTTGGCGACTGGGCGGTGGCGTGTACGTGCCATTTTACTATCAATTTCACTATCAACCACATGATTGATAACGGCAGCTGCCGCAGAGAGTAAACCAATCCCTAATAAACTTATGAACTGAACCCCAATGCCTCTACCAACGTCAGGGGCGAGAGCCAAGCCCACCCATGCCGTTAACACCAACATAGCCACCACTTTAAATTTACTGATTGCTAAATAATCTTGGATTAAATGATAACTTTTAGTCAATAACGATGGGCTATAAACGGGCTGCATTGCTTTTTTGTTAATTGTAAGTGCCATAACGATTCCCCTTTAGGTACGGACTTTTAGGTAATAACATAACCTAACCATAGTTAATAACAGTATGGCAGCCATTAAGTTATGCGCCAGCGCAACACTGATCGGAAAGTGAAAATATACTACAGCTAACCCCAACGCTATCTGGCAAAATAACGCTACCAACACACTCACTGTGCAGCTTTTGATTTTTTGTGAATAGGCATGGCTGTATATTCGCCACATAACGAGTGCCAACACAATACAAGTGACCAATGCCCACATACGATGCAGTAAATGAATAGACATACGCGCTTGTTGTGATAACACGCCAAACTCATAATTACTGTGCTCTAACGGTAACTGAAAAACACTACTGAGCGAAAACGGCTGAGCATAGCTACATAGCGGCAAACCATTACAATGTGGCGCGGCATAATTAGCCGCTAACCAGCCACCTAGAGCGATTTGTAAAATAAGTACCGTGAGCGCCACCAAGCTTAGTTTAAAGTGAGGTTTTGCACCTGCGTCCCCACCCGTAATAGGCTGACTGGTCAGCCTTAAGTACAACAACGTTAATAACGCCAAAATGCTAAACCCTCCGAGTAAATGCCCCATCACAATTAGCGGCTGCAGGTTCATAGTCACCGTCCACATACCTAGCGCGGCCTGAAAAATAACAAGCAAAAGCAGTAGCATCGGTAATTTTACAGGCGTAGTTGGATACTGGCGTTTTACAAAAGCCAAAATAAACAACACTAAAATTAATACTCCGAGCGTGCCAGCAAAATAGCGATGAATCATTTCTTTCCATGCCTTTGCTGTTTCAAATATCATATCGGGGTAGCTTTGAATCGCATGCGCAATCTCAGCTTCATGTTTTGGTACGGTTAAAAAGCCATAACAACCAGGCCAATCGGGGCAACCAAGTCCTGCGTCACTTAACCGCGTATATGCGCCTAGAGCTACCACAACTAATGCGAATAAACTCGTTGCTAATACCAAATTTTTATAGTTTTTATACATAGCAGCCTCTACTTAGCTTGAACGAGAGTAATTAAGTAATTTTTTTAGATCTTTCAATAATCCCTTTTGTATCAAACGGTTTTCTTGTGGTTGAGGATTAAATGGATATTCCAGCACAATCAGTCCCATATGGTCGATTAAATATAAACTCGCGGGTTTTAATTGCTGTTGTTCAGCAATCATATGCCAATGCGGCTTCGCAGCTTTGGGTTTCCCCATTATCGCCATATCTACTTTGTGTTGATTTTTGCCAAGGGCAACATATAAATTATCTAAAGCAGCGAGCTGCTCCGAGCAAGGCTCTTCGCATTGTGCTGAATAATTTAAAGCAATGGTCCATTGCTTTGGATTATGCTGCTGCCAATTGTCTAGCTTAATTTCACGCTCTAAAAATTCACCATGGTTAGTAATTGCT
Organism: Pseudoalteromonas sp. P1-16-1b; assembly: GCF_001401785.1. Classification (GTDB taxonomy): domain Bacteria; phylum Pseudomonadota; class Gammaproteobacteria; order Enterobacterales; family Alteromonadaceae; genus Pseudoalteromonas; species Pseudoalteromonas undina. The sequence continues at coordinate 69,097 of NZ_LKGQ01000013.1, forward strand.
GTAGGTAGCCAATCTAGTTTTAACGCGCTGTAAGCCAGCACTAATGGGATAGCGCAACATACAACAAAGAGCAACAGGGGTTTATTTTTCATTATCTATCCTCTTCTTGCTTGCAAAAATAGCAACTACCACACAGGCAATCGCAATTAAAAACCACTGCACTGAGTAGGCATAATGTTTTTCTGGACTCATCACAACAGCTTCATAATGGGGGGCCGCAATCTCATCTTCGTCGCCTTGGCGATAGGCCATAAAGCCCACTAAAGTTCGCTGGGATTGGCTACTGAGTGATTGCAGATCAATGATTTGAATTCGTTTAGCTAAATCTGACTGAGTATTGCTATTAGCTAAGGTAAAGCCACTTAAATTATCTTCTTTAATTTGTGCCGTTAACGTAAATTTACCACTAGGTATTGTCACGTTTGGTAGGGCTTCTCTTGAGCGGCCAGCTTTTACCCAACCTAAATTAACTAATAAAAAGCGCGACTCATGAGGTAATTTTAATAATGTCAGTAAGTCGTATCCAACCTGACCATTATAAATTTGGTTATCGAGCAGCCAATAATTATTGGTATCAAAATAACCACTCAACGAAACTAATACCCCGGTTTTATTCCACTCTTTTGGCAGCTGTTGCAACTGTGCCCAGCTCATAACTCCTTGCTGCTGAATATTTTCAATGGCATTAAGCTGTTGTTGCTTTTGATCTCCGCGCTGTAATTGCCAAAATCCTAAACGCACACAAACTAATACCACAATAACAATCAGGCAAACTGTGATTATTGAGCTAAGCTTTTGTTTGTTAAATACAACTAACTGCATAAGGATAAACCCAGTGATTATTAAAATTATTATTGTTCTACTGTTATTATTTATATTGTTTAATTTATTTCGTGCTTTATTTATTATGGTGTCGGGAAAAACCAATGGACGCCCCATGTCTCACTTTTTAGGGCGTCGGGTGTTATTTTCTGTTGTGGTATTAGTGATGGTAATTGCCGCACTAAAGCTCGGTTTAATTACGGCAAATCAATCACCTTTGCCCACTACAGTACATATACAAAAACAAACAAACATAGCCAAACAACATCAACAAAATGCCAGTACCACGCCGCAGCTTGAAACGCGAAGTGCTTATTTTTTGTAAAGTGGCCTTTTAAAATCCGTAGGAAAACGATTAATAAAATAATGGTACCTAAGGTGACATGCATACCGTGAAAACCGGTTAGCAAAAAGAAGGTATTACCGTAAATTCCCGCATCAAGGGTTAAATTAAGGTCATTATAAGCATAAATATATTCTTCTACTTGGAGCCCTAAAAAGCATACTCCCAGCAAAATAGTTACGCCTAAAAACACCTTAAGTGGCGTGCGTTTGTTATTTTCCATCGCTACATGGGCAAAATGCAGAGTTACCGACGAAGCTAATAAAATAAGGGTATTTATCAGCGGTAACCCTTGCCAGCCCATTGCTTGCGTAGAGGTGCCCCCTGGGGTATTTAACAATGGCCACACAGCCTCAAAAGTAGGCCATAACACTTCGTTAGTCATGGCGTTGTTATCGGCGCCTCCAAGCCAAGGCACAGAAAACATGCGGGCATAAAAAAGGGCCCCAAAAAAGGCCATAAAAAACATGACTTCTGAAAAAATAAACCAGCTCATACCTTGTCTAAATGAGCGATCCATTTGTGCAGAATATAAACCTTGATGCGACTCTTCAATCACATTTTTAAACCAGCTAAACAGCATATAAAGCAATACGGCAATACCCACATACAGTATGTAAATACCACTGCCTCCCTCTTTACCCATATCCATAACTGTTAAGGCTGCCCCTACCGCAATAAAAAATAGCGCCACTGCGCCAACTATTGGCCATGGACTTTGATCAGGTACATAATAATGTTCATATTTTTGATTCATTTCATTTGCTCCTAGTTTTTCACTAGTTTTATAAGCTAGTTATTACTGGCTACTAACTTCTCGCTAATATCAAATACGGTATAAGACAGAGTTAACTCCTCCACATCACTGGGTAACTCAGTATCAACATAAAAAAGTAATTTAAACTCTAACTCCTCGCCAGCCTTCAAAGGTTGCTGGTCAAAGCAAAAACACGCTATTTTGTGTAAATATTTAGCTGCTTTGCCCGGTGCTACCGAGGGGATAGCCTGCATCACTTTGTCTTCATTACTGTTGTTTTTAGCGCTAAACATAACCTCACGCATGGCCCCTGGTTTTACATCTACACTGTATTCTTTAGATTTAACCTCAAAAGGCGCACCACTTTGGGCATGCGTGGTAAAACTAACGCTGACTTCTCTATTCTCAGTAATCAAGGTACTTTGCTGTGCTTGCTCTAACGAGGGCTTACCATTAAGCCCCGTTATATCGCAAAACACGTCATATAAAGGCACCATGGCAAATGCAAAAGCAAACATTGCAATGCAAATAACCACCAGCTTTTTTAATAACGGCAAGTGAGTCATTATTTAATATCCGGCGGCGTTGAGAACGTATGATAAGGCGCTGGTGAATCAACTTCCCATTCAAGCCCTTCAGCCCCATCCCAAACTTTTGCAGGCACTTTATCGCCCCCTTTTGCACATTTATACACAACGACAACGAACAGTAATTGCGATAAACCAAAGGCAAACCCACCTATACTAATAATGGCGTTAAAGTCAGCAAACTGCAGTGCATAATCTGGAATACGGCGTGGCATACCGGCTAATCCCACAAAATGCATTGGGAAAAACAGCACATTTACACTTACCAAGGACAACCAAAAATGCCATTTTGCTAAGGTAATATTGAACATATTTCCGGTCCATTTTGGCAACCAATAATAAGCCCCCGCCATAATAGAAAATACCGCGCCCGTCACCAGCACATAATGGAAGTGTGCAACTACAAAGTAGGTGTCGTGATATTGAAAATCAGCAGGTGTGATCGCCAGCATCAATCCCGAAAATCCACCTAAAGTGAACAATACAATAAATGCGATACTAAACAGCATCGGCACTTCAAAGCTAATAGAGCCACGCCACATAGTTGCTACCCAGTTAAATACTTTTACGCCGGTAGGTACCGATATCAACATAGTCGCGTACATAAAAAACAACTCACCCGCCACGGGCATACCTGTGGTAAACATATGATGCGCCCACACAATAAAGCTCAACAAGGCAATCGAGGAAGTGGCGTACACCATAGAGGCATAACCAAATAGTTTTTTACGTGAAAAAGTAGGAACAATCGTAGAGATAATGCCAAAGGCAGGCAAAATCATAATATAAACTTCAGGATGACCAAAAAACCAAAATATATGCTGGAACATTACCGGATCGCCACCACCAGCGGCGTCAAAGAAGCTGGTCGCGAAGTATTTATCGGTGAGTACCATAGTAACTGCACCAGCAAGTACCGGCATTACTGCAATAAGTAAAAAAGCCGTGATCAGCCATGTCCACACAAATAACGGTAGCTTCATCCACGTCATTCCAGGGGCGCGCATATTCACTATGGTTACCACCACATTAATGGCTCCCATAATCGAACTAATACCCATTATATGCACCGCAAACACAAACATTGCTGTGTTGTCGTTACTATAAGTGGTGGAAAGCGGAGCGTAGAAGGTCCAACCAAATGCAGGACCGCCACCAGGCATAAACAATGACGCTAACAAAATCAAAAACGCAAATGGTAAAATCCAGAAGCTCCAGTTGTTCATTCTCGGTAATGCCATATCTGGCGCACCAATCATTAACGGAATCATCCAGTTTGCCAATCCAGTAAATGCAGGCATTACTGCACCAAACACCATGATTAAACCGTGCACTGTGGTCATTTGATTAAAAAAGTGAGGATCAACCAATTGTAAACCCGGCTGAAATAACTCAGCCCGAATAACCATAGCCATTGCTCCACCAATCAAAAACATGGTGAGAGAAAAAATTAAATATAAGCTTCCTATATCTTTATGGTTGGTTGTAAATAACCAGCGCTTAAAGCCTGTTGCAGGTTGATGGCCATGATGAGCCTCATTGGAATTAGGTTGTTCTGCAATGCTACTCATTATTTAGCCTCCCCATCAGCATCCAGTGCCGCTTGTATTTCGCTTGGTTGAATTACCTCTCCGGTGTCATTACCCCATGCGTTACGCTTATAAGTAATAACGGCTGCTATCTGCTTAATAGATAATTGCTTTGCGAAAGACTGCATCGCTGTACCTGGTTTACCATGAAGTAAGATATCGATATGACCTTTGATATCACCTATAACTATTGGGCTGCCTTTAAGTGCTGGAAAGACACCCGGCAAACCTAAACCTGTAGGTTGATGACACGCTGCACAGCTCGCCATATAAACTTGCTCACCAAGAGCCATCAGCTCCTCTTTTGGTACCACTTGATCTAATAACGCAGCGTCTGCTTCAGCCGCTTTTTGTTTAGCTTGTTTAGCTTCTGCCAACCACGTTTTGAAGTCTTCTTCTGTTTTTGCTTCTACCACAACAGGCATGAAGCCATGATCTTTACCACACAGCTCTGCACACTGCCCGCGGTAAGTACCTACTTCATTAATATTGGTCCATGTTTCGTTAATAAACCCAGGGTTTGCATCTTTTTTAACTGCAAAATCAGGTACCCACCATGAGTGAATTACATCATCTGAAGTCATTAAAAAACGTACTTTTTGATTAATCGGTAGCACCAGCGGCTTATCTACTTCGAGTAAATAATTCGGGTTTTTATCGGCAAGATTCGTTATTTCATTTTGAGGAGTCGCTAACATTGAATAAAACTCAACGTCCTCCCCCATATACTCGTAATGCCACTTCCACTGTGATCCAGTAATTTTTATGGTGATATCAGCTTTGCTGGCATCCTCCATGGCAATTAACGTTTTAGTCGCAGGAATGGCCATAACAATTAAGATGACAAAAGGAATGGCAGTCCAGAGTATTTCTACTTTGGTACTTTCATGAAACTGGGCAGGGACAGCCCCTTTAGACTTGCGATGATGGATGAGTGCCCAAAACATAATGGCAAACACGATCACCCCAATCACACAACATATTAAAAATATGGTCATGTGCAGTTGGTATACATTATTACTTATATCAGTTACGCCTTTACGCATATTATATTGGCTATTAGCAAGCACATTTTGCGAAAAAACTAACAATATAAGCCACAAGGAAGAACTCAGCTTACCCATGTGACGGCTCCTTTGATGCTATTGCTGACGCAAAGCGAAGAGGCATACGGCTTAAACGCCCATTCGTTATTTTTATTTTTTATAAGGGTGCTGGAGTTACTAAATGTGTGTGCTCAAAACGACAAGGCTGTGAGTTATTTTTATTCCAGCTCTTTAATAACTAGTTAAAAAATAAACAATAAGCAAGGTGAGTATGAAAAATAAACAAGGGGGTTACTTAAAAAAGTGCAGCAAAAAAATATTAACTAATGGGGTAATTAATCTAAGAGTCAGAGTTGGTAAGGGGTAGCTTGAATAACAGCGGAAAAAATATAAAGTTTTATGATTTAAAACAATTAGAATAAATTTGTTTATTTATAAAGTATTTAGCGATTTTTTGAAATAACAAAAAGCGATTCACAAGCAATATCGTACAAAAATAATTCATGTAAAAACAGCGCCTAATCAATATTAAGCGCTAAGTTATGTTTAACTATCACATCCAATCAGCGTTACGAATAACACCCACCGCTAAACCTTCAATATTGAAAGATTCATTCTCCAAGTCTACTTCAATAGCTGAAAACTCGTCATTTTCAGCATGCAGTAATACTTTTCTGCCGGCTTTTTCTAGACGTTTAACCGTAACATCATCATCCACTCGAGCAACAACAACCTGACCATTTTCAGCTACTTGAGTTTTATGTACAGCGAGTAAGTCGCCATCCATAATGCCAATATCTTTCATACTCATGCCGTTAACACGCAGTAAAAAATCGGCCGCAGGTTTAAACATTAAAGGGTCAATTTTACAGTGGCTTTCTACATGCTGTTGCGCCAATATTGGCTCACCCGCAGCAACTCGACCAATTAAAGGTAAGCCCAGTTGCTCTGGCTCTTCTTCTTCAACAAGCTGAATACCCCGGCTCGCGCCCGGCTTCATTTTAATCACACCTTTTTTAGCCAGTGCTTTTAAATGTTCTTCTGCAGCATTTGCACTTTTAAAACCCAGTGTTTGTGCAATCTCGGCACGTGTAGGAGGCATACCAGTGTCTTTAATAAACACTTTGATAAGTTCGAGTATTTGCGCTTGGCGTTTCGTTAATGGTCGCATACAACTGGTTTTCCATACAGTACAATTAACTGTGAGTATATACAGTTATTTAAAAATCGCAAATATAAATTAATACCTCATAAGTGATGATGGCTAAACAATAAGATGCTTTAAAACCCCAATAATAAATGTAATTATTAGCAGCGCATTACCATATTAATTCTCAATTACTTATCCAAGGAGCTAGCATGAGTATTTGGCACCAACCAATTACATTAGAGTTTTGTAAGCAATTAGATCAAGGGATCACTGGCCAAGGCACGCTCATGAAGACCATGGGAATTGAAATCAGTGAAATTGGAGATGACTACTTAGTCGCCACTATGCCGGCAATTCCAGAGCATCATAACCCTATGGGTATAGTGCATGGTGGTGCCAATGTGGTCCTTGCTGAAACCGTAGCAAGTTATGCCGCTAACTTTGTAGTTGATTTCAGTCGATTTTATTGTGTTGGGCAAGAGATCAGCGCAAGCCACTTAAAAGCGTCACGCAACGGCACATTAACGGCTACCGCAAGGGCTTATCATATTGGTAAACGCAGCTCAGTTTGGGATATTAAAATAACCAATAGTCGTAATGAGCTTTGCTGCGTATCAAGAATGACCGCAGCCGTAGTCGAACGAAAAGGTTAAATTACTTTTCCAGAGGGTAAATAGTAACTTCTATGCCTGCGCCAATTGCAGATATGCGTAACAAGGTATCTGCATGCAAGGCCTGATTAAAACATTTTGGCGACGTACCCGACTCAAATCCCATATCAAAGGTTCTACGAGAACAACTTAACCATTGCTTTAATGCATTGCGTGAACACGACTCAATTAGTTCACATAAGTGATTAATTGCTTTATCAGGTGTGGTTATTTCACCAGCTACTTCGATGCGTGCCAGTTGGCGGTATTCGTCTTTATCATAATGTAAAATGGTTGCGACCTTTTTTAAATCAGCAACTAATACGCTAATATCTTGCTTTGACTCGAGCTCTAGATCTACATTTAAAAATTGAATTTCCGACATACAGTTGTGTTACCCCACTTAAATTTCACCGCAAACTTTAACCTAATTTTGCATTTATACCAAATCAACAGCTTATAATTTATTTAATTCCTTTATTAAGCTGCAAGTATTAAAGTAACGGTTAATACAGCTATTAACCTAATGGTAGCTAACTCCATTAGGTGCCTTGCAAAAAATAATAATAATGAGAAAGCGAATGAACAAACGCATTTTTAAAACAGCCCGTAAGCTGCATAAATGGCTAGGCTACTTTTTGGTAATACAAATTTTTGCATGGCTGCTTGGCGGTTTATTTATGAGCGCCATGCCACTTGAAAAAGTACACGGTAAACACCTTGCAAACCGCCAACTAGAAAACCCTTTCAGCCAAGCCGATTACACAGCCTCACTTGATAAAATTATTGCGAATACACCACAACCCCAGCAAATTAATTATAGTCACTTTTTAAATACCCCAGTAATTACAGTAACTACAGCGAGTAAAACCTATAGTTTTAATGGTACAACTGGCGACCCACTTTCAGCACCAAGCAAGGCACAAATAATCACTAATGCCCACGCTCACCTTTTAATTAATGCAAACGTTATAAGCACTAAAAAGCTGGCAACCAGTTTTAGAGAAGCCGGGTTTAAAGAAAATATTTGGCAAGTTAATTTTAACGATATGCTTAGCACCAGCTTATATTTTAATGCTGATAACGGCGAGTTCATTACAGTTCGCAGTAATATTTGGCGAGTGTTTGACTTCTTTTGGATGTTACACATTATGGATTACGATGAGCGCGAGGATTTTAATAACCCGTTACTCATTAGCTTTGCTGCCAGCAGTGTGTTTTTTAGTTTTACTGGTTTTATTTTATTACTGCAAAACATCCGATTAAGAACAAGAAAACGTAAGCTATCCTGAGTTTTTAAGCAGGTTGTACAGAAAACTGATTTACCATTTAGGTTATTCTCTTTAAAATCGCGGCTCCTGTAGTTCACTAAAGTGATAGGATATGCCGCATTTTATTTTTGCGTTATTGCTTTGCGTTGTCAGCTTTAATCTTAATGCTGAGCAATTTACTCGTTTTTCCAGTGCTAAAAAACACTTAATTAAGACCTTACCAACGGATGCAAAAAGTATCTATTGTGGTTGCGACATAAAACGTAAAGGCAAAAAGTTAGTACCCGATGCAACCCATTGTGGTTATGTGCCACGCAACACATTTACCCGCTCAGGTAACGTGAACCAACGCGCTCTGCGAATAGAGTGGGAACATATCGTACCCGCTTGGGAGTTCGGTCATCAGTTACAATGCTGGCAAGATGGTGGACGTAAAAATTGCCGTAAAGTAAGTGCAAAGTTTCGCATGATGGAAGCTGATATTAACAATTTAGCTCCCGCAATCGGTGAAATTAACGCTGATCGTTCAAACTATCGCTTTGGCATGTTAGCCCAAAATGCTAATCAATATGGTCGCTGTGAGGTTAAGGTTAATTTTAAACAACGCGTTATAGAGCCTCCGGTTCATGCACGTAAACGTATTGCCGATGCATACGCTTACATGCAAAAAACTTATGGTTTAAAAATATCAAATAAACAACAAAAGCTGTTTAATGCGTGGCAACAACAAGCTTATGCCGCAAACACCGACAGTAAAAAGCTGTAACTTATGTTTATAATGCTTGGTGTGGTCCAAATATTTCGTAATGAATATTCGAGCTCTGTACACCTAAGTCAAGTAGTTGGCCTTTTACATAAGCCATAAATGAAGCTGGTCCACACAAATAAAATGCCCCTTCGCTAATAGGCAGTGATGCCTCAAGCACAGATAAATCCATAAGACCTGTGTAATCACATCCCCCACCACCTTGATTAAACCAGGTTAAGGTTTTTAGTTGTGGATGCATAGCCGTTTGCTGAGCTAGGTAGTCTTTAAATGAATACTCAAGGCTATTTTCACACGCGTGTAAGTAACTAATCGCTTGATTAGTATTGTCGCTCAATAGCGTTTGCAGCATAGCCATCATTGGGGTTTGGCCAACACCTGCAGAAATAAGCACAACGGGGCTTGTTGCATCTTTCAAAAAGAAATCACCTGCTGGTGGGTATAGCTCTACTAGTGCGCCCTGCTCTAGTGAGTGTAAATAGTTAGACACCACGCCAGGCTGTGGTTGGCACTCTTTTTTAACGCTAATACGATAGTTTTTAGCATTGCTCTTTTGCGAAATAGAATACTGGCGGATCTCTTCATATTCTGCCCCCTCAGGCTTAACTTTAATGCCAAGATATTGTCCTGGCTTGTGGGAAATAACAGCTTTTCCGTCTAAAGGTGTGAGGATAAAGCTGGTTACAAATTCAGACTCAACATGTTTATGAGTAATTTCAAACTTCCGTGTACCTACCCAGCCACCATGATTATTTTTACTGTGTGCATACAACGCTGCTTCTTCGGTAATACAAATATCAGCCAGTAGGTTATAAGCTTCTCGCCATGCGTATTCAACATCAGCTGTAAACTGATCAGGAATAAGCTCTTTAAGTGTGCCGATCAAATGCGCCCCTACAATAGGGTAGTGTTCGGGTAAAATATTCAAGCTGGTATGCTTATGGTTAATTCTAGCTAATGCCTCTTTTAACACGGCTAAATTATCAATATTTTGCGCATACGCAGCCAAGGCATTAAATAATGCAAATTGCTGACGACCCGTTTCTTGGTTAGTCATATTAAAAATATGTTTAAGTTCCGGGTTATGGCTAAACATGCGCTTATAAAAATGATCGGTTACTACTGTGCCCGCTTCTGCAAGTAATGGAGCTGTACTTTTTACAATCTCAATAGTTTTTTCAGATAACATTTTGGTTTCCTATGGGTGAACTAACCACGACGCCCATCAACACGACGTCGCGTTAATATAGGAGTGCAGTGAATTAAAAATAATAAAAAGGCCAGTAACCAAAGCACAGCACTGATCTGCCAAGCTAGGTGTGGCCCAATAAAAGACGGGAGAAAAGTACGAATAATTGCGGCACTAAACACCAATGCAAATGCAAGATTCATAAAACCAGGAATACTAAGTGAGCGACCGGTATGTCCTAGTGATACCCGTGTCATCATGGCTAAAATCATCATGCCGATACCACCAATAGTGATAAAATGCAGAGCGTCTTTAAACAGTATTGCACTGCTATAAAAACTGATTGCCACTAACATTAAACCTATACCTAAAGCTAAATACGCAAAGTGTAACGACCATAATAATGGGACTTTTAGGACTTGCTTGTTCCACCAGCAAACACCGCGAACTAAATGCAAAAACGCTGCACTCATCACAACTAGTGCCGGGTTAATTACAGTGAAAGATAATTTACTAATAAAAAATAATGCTATCGCCAATACCGATAAGTATAAAATAGCTTTATCTATGTTTGGTGTGCGTACTTGCTTAGATAAGCCCAGCCCTTTGGCGGTAAAAAAGGGTAATACACGTCCAGCCACAACCCCCACCAACAAGCTTATAACCAGTACTGCGGTATCAACCATTACAAGCGCTAGCTGCGTTTGGTTTTTTAGCACTAGTATTAAATACAACATATTGAGCGTACATAAAAATGAAAGAATAAATAAAAACAAGTAGTTGCGTTTACTGCTCGCTTTTATCAACATGCTGGCTAACACTATGATTACCAAGAGCCACCAAACAACTTGTAAAATCAGTACCGCATAAACATTAAACTGAGCAATGCTAGGCACAACTACAAAAAAACTAAGCCGTGCACTAAGCCATATTAGGCTAAGCCACATCAATGGTTTACCGTTAATACTTGCAACACCGGTCCATGTTTGTGCTGCAGTAAGTAAAAAGCCAGCCACAACCACGCCCGCAAAACCAAATAACATTTCATGTGCATGCCACAAATTAGCAGGCATAACTAAATGCCACTGTGCATCGCCACTTAAAATAAGTAGCCAATAACCCACAGACAAACACGCTAGTGATCCACCAGCTAAAAAAAAGGGTCTAAACGCCAACATCCATAATGACCATTGTGATACTTGATGAAATGCGACCTGCGCTGGCATAGGTTCGGCTAAGTTTATGGGCTTCATTAGCGCACCTCCTGTCCCAGCCCATGCTGTGCCACACAGCGCAGTACGTAACTCACTTTGACAATAGCCGCGAGAACAATCGTGCTAATGTGTGCAAAAATTTGTACCGGTATAGAAAAGTAGCCTGCATAGGGATAACTTATTAGCAGCGTAATCAACACCCCCAATACGCTAATACATAGCATCTTATTTGCATGAGATAGCACACGGTAATACAGAGAATTAGACTTCACTGAATAATTAACCTGCTCTAAAAAAATACTGCCCATAACAACCCCAATAACTGCTTTCGTTATTTTGTTATTACACAGACCATGCCAATTAAATAAACGCTTTAAATTCAATATATTATTTAATTTCACTTTACAAAAAGAGTCTTTATGACCTATCATAAAAACCAACAAAATACACTAACAGGTCATTTTGACATGAACCAACAACTCAGCCTGACTCAAGTTGCCTTGGAGCTTGCACAAAGCACCTTACATACCCACAGTTTCGAGCAACTTTTAGCCACGGTTGAACGTGTTATTCCAAGTGATGCTAGCGCCTTGTTAATTCGCCAAGGCGAGCAATTAAAGCCTTTAGCGATTAAAGGTTTAATGCCTGATAGCTTAGGCAGGCGTTTTAATATTGCAGAGCATCCTCGTCTTGATGCTATTTGTAATCACCGCTTGGCACTGCAATTTGCACATGACTGCCCGCTTCCAGACCCATATGACGGCTTACTACTAGCTAAAACCGGTGATATTCCAGTGCATGCCTGCTTAGGTTTACCGCTTTATGATAAAGATTCGCTGCTTGGTATTCTGACTTTTGATAGCCTAAACGCTAATGCGTTTGACGGCATTACCGCTGATACGCTTAATACCTTACAAACCTTGTGCAGTGCGCACTTTAAAACAGCCCTAGAGCTTGCCCATTACAAACAACATGCCCAGCACTCAAGTGAATTAGTACAAGAGTTAAACCGTGAGGCGCTCAAGCGTGATGGTGGTGAAATTATTGGCCAAAGCCCAGTAATACAAACCCTTAAAAACGAAATAAAGCTGGTTGCAGCCTCTAATTTTAGTGTATTAATTTTAGGTGATACTGGGGTCGGCAAAGAGTTGGTGGCGCGTAATATTCACTTGCATTCAGCACGCAAAGATCAGCCATTGATCCATTTAAATTGTGCATCACTGCCTGAAAACCTCGCCGAAAGTGAATTTTTTGGCCATGCAAAAGGCGCCTTTACGGGGGCACAAAATGCTCGCCAAGGTAAGTTTCAATTAGCCGATGGCGGTACCTTATTTTTGGATGAAATAGGCGAGCTACCACTGGCAATGCAAAGTAAATTATTACGGGTACTGCAAAGTGGCGAAGTACAAACCGTTGGTGAAGATGAACTTAAATATGTTGATGTTAGAGTGATTGCAGCCACTAACCGTGATTTGAAACACGAAGTAGAACAGGGGCGATTTCGCGCCGACTTATATCATCGCCTAAGTGTGTACCCGTTAAGCGTGGCGCCGTTAAAAGCCCGTGATGAAGATGTTATTTTATTAGCCGGTTATTTTTTGGAAAAAACAGCTCGTAAGCTTGCGATTAAACAGCTAAAACTCAGCATTGAAACGCAATTACTGCTAAAAAAATATGACTGGCCTGGCAATGTAAGAGAGCTGGAACATGTTATTAATCGCGCCGCATTAAAAGCTAAACAGCATCAATGGCAGCAACCAATTATTACTATTGAGCCAGAGCATTGCGAGCTAAATTTAAGCGCTGTTAACACCTTAGCTCTTGAACACTCAAACCAGCTTGCAACCACACCTTTAACAAACAACATTTCGTTAAAACAAGCCACCGATACTTACACTCAGCAGCTTATTATACAGCAACTTAAACAACATAATTATAACTGGGCAAGCACAGCGCGTAGTTTACAGGTCGACCGCGCTAACTTAACACGGCTAGCCAAGCGCTTGGGTATTTCAGTTAAAAAATCGTTGTAGCTTTTTTAACTTAATTTGCGCTGCTTAAAATAGGTTTTTAATAACTGACTAAACGCTTGCACTTTCGCAGTACGATGCACTAAATGATGCGTCACTAACCATAAGTCAGTAGGCCAACTAAGTTCGTTAGGTAATACAGGCACTAAATCAGAGTATTGCGCTGCAACATCATGTTGTAATCCGCCAATCCCTAGCCCCTTAACGATGGCGCGAGTAGCCTCTGAGGTTTCTGATACTCTAAGTTTAACTTGCGACGAGGGAATATTTTCATCAACCCACGAAAAATATGGCACTTTGCCATTATACCCAGCCACACCCGAGACAAAATTATGCACCGAGAGTTGTGCTAACGTTTGTGGCAAGCCATAACGACTAATGTAATGTTTTGAGGCATAAAATCCTGACGAGAGTGCCGCCAAGTGCTGCGCAATATAATCACCTTCATCCGGTCTAGGGCCTGCTCTTACAGCGATATGTGCTTGGCCATGGTCTAAGCGCAAACGCTTTTGATCCATAATCACTTGTAATTGCACTTGCGGATGCAAGGTTTGAAACTGCTCGCATACCTCACTTAATACATCTATAAAACCACTCACAGTGGTGAGTAACAAACTACCTTGTAAGGTACTATCTGCTGCAATTATGTCACTGTGTAAACGCTCTAGCTCACCGTTAATTGCTTGTGCTGTGGTAAATAACTTAGCGCCAATCTCTGTGACTTTGTAGCCACGAGCATGGCGGTGGAATAATCGCGCATTTAAGCTTTTTTCTAAGTTATTAATTCGTCTGAGCACCGTGCTATGATGCACATCTAGCGCTTCGGCTGCTGCAGTTAAAGTACCTAACCGCGCCACCTCAAAAGCAACCTTAAGATCTTGCCAATCATCAAATTGAATTGCCATGGTAACCACTCTTCAAACTGTGCATATATGCACACAAGTTTTGCGTTTATTTGGCTTTTCTGCAAGTGATTATTTGTTAAAGTCATACCTATAGATAATCAGCATCAGGATCAACTCATGACTACACCAAAAATTATTGCCCTAGCAGGTAGCTTACGTAAAGACAGCTTCCATCAAAAACTTATTAATGAAGCTGCACGTTTTGCACTAGAAAGTGGCGCTGAAGTGGAAGTGATTAAACTTGCAGACTTAGCCATACCAATGTTTGATGAAGATTTAGAAGCACAAGGCACACCAGCCGGCGTACAACAATTAAAGGACAAACTGCGCACAGCCGATGGTATTTTACTGGCCAGCCCAGAATATAATGGTTCTATTACCGCGGTGTTAAAAAATGCCATTGATTGGGCATCGCGCACCGAACAAGGCGCAGAGCCTGCATTTGCAAATAAAGTAACCGCATTATATGCAGCATCACCAGGTGGACTTGGCGGCTTACGTGGCTTAAATCACGTGCGTGATATTTTATCTGGCATTGGCAGTTTAGTATTAGCCAATCAATTAGCTGTACCGGCTATTCATACTTTGTTAGACGAAAACGGCCGTATTAACGACCCTGCTACCGCTGAAAAAGTAGCCGGCCTTGCGCAGCAGTTGGTTAGCGTAGCAAGTAAACTAAAATAAACATTCGCTACAACTTTGTTGCTGCAAGCTTTGCAGCAATAAAGTCTTCATGGGTAACGTACAATAGGTTTGCAACACGACGAATAACGTATTCTTCTTGTGGATCAAGTTCACCATCTGAGTATGCTAATCGCCAGAGTAGTTCAACTATTTCAATGCGCTGCTTTGCACTGCATTGATTATTAATTTGCTTTGAAAATTGAAAATAATCAATGGCGTCATCTAAGCTCGAACTTGCCTGCTCAGTTAGCTCATCGACTGCTTCATCAGTTAAATCAAAATACTTTTTTAATGTCAGACTTAGCGTATGCTGCTCATCTGCCTGTAAATCGTTATCCGCTCGCATTACCTCAATTAATAACGCGGCAACCGCTGTTTTTAAATCATGTTGTTCAATATCATAATCTTGCTGATCAATACTCGAAAAAAGCTGTTTAATTTGCTTGAGCATCACATTTCCCCTTTTTGGGTGTTAGACTTATATCATAACGGGTGTAATAGATATGCTGATCACACTACCCAAAATCAAGATGGAGTTAAAGGTTTATGAGCAGAAAAGCAAATCATTATATATATGGAAGTATTAGCTGGGTATTTTTAACAGCGTGTTCGAATGTGTCGGCAGAACAAACTGAAATGCAGCGACTCTATGACTTTGATGAAAAGGTGCATTACAAGCAAACTCAAATAGACACTAACAATTACCACTTAGAAATACAGTCTGATGACTATCCACATTTTAGAAACCAAAGTGTGTTTTTATTGCGCCACGCAAACCGTTTATGTCGCGATAACCCTTTCATGTTAAAAGTAACTGAAGGCGTGCAAGAGTATGAGCGCTTTCCAACTAAACCACGCGCTTATCAGCCACCACTGAGTGTATTTGTGCAGTGTGAAATGCCTGCAGAAAAAACCTCAAAGAAATAACACCTCGTTATGCTTCCATAAAACCACTGAGCGTTAAAACAGCCAGTGGTTTTAATATAAAAAAAGATTAGTTAACACCATATCCCCATGGTGCAGCCGGTGGTGTGATAGGCTTAGTTAAATCAAAGTCAACGCGGAATTCGCGACCTTGGCGAATGAGTCGGTAAGTGAACTTTTCAGGGTAAATATACATTTGCCATGTATTGCCAACCGATTGTGGTATGCCTTGGCTAACAAATAACTCTTTTGAATACTGATCAGCAGGGAATGACTGCATGTTAGCAAACCCCGCATCAAGCGTATGGCCACCATACATAGTTGATACATCATCAGTACCATCTTTATGGCGGTGATCGTGCTTTAGGCTCAACCCACTGCCTGTTTTTGTGATGATCCACGTACGTGAGGCATCATCACCCACATGAAACGGCACTTGTAGCTCACGTTCATTACACTTACGCACATGCATAACTAATTTTTTATCGGCAAATGAACTCGGCCCTGTGGCATTATCAACCGTTACTTTACCTTCAAAAGCTTTACCACAATGGGCAGCAATATTATCAAAAAAGCCATCATGGCTTGGAATTGATACTAAAGGCGCTGGGCGTGCTATTGCAGCGGTTGATGAAAGCATTAATGCTGCAGCTGTTAATAATTTCATAATGTATCCCTAAACATGTAAAAAATTAGCTTAGCGTTTAAACAAACACAAAGACAGTAATCACGATGAACAGCATCTGACAGCAATAAAAAACGCGGCTTATGCCGCGTTTCATTATTTAATAACTTTTAAGCCACTATTGCCAAGGACGCTCAGCGGCAAGTTTTGCTTCAAACGCATCTATTTGCGGATTCAGGGTCTCGGTTACACCGATAAAGTCTAAGCCACTTAATAAACGCTCTTTCACGTCTTTGCGAATATCAAAGCTGATTGGCGCAAATTTATTGCTGCGCAATTGCTGGTTTTCTAAATCCACATCAATGTGAATATCGTCATGCTGCTCACTTAACACAAATAAGTCTTCTAATATTTGCGCTGGCAATGCAATAGCAAGCATTTGGTTATTACCACAGTTATTAAAGAAAATATCAGCAAAGCTTTCAGCCAAAATCACTTCAAAACCATATTGTTTAAGCGCCCATGGTGCGTGCTCACGTGATGAACCACAACCAAAATTATCGCGGGTTAGTAGTATTTGCGCGCCTTGATAGCAAGGACGGTTCAAAATAAAATCAGGGTTTGCCTCGCCATTATCTAAATAACGCCAATCGTAAAATAGCGCAGCATCAAAACCATCACGGCTGGTTGAAGTTAAAAACTGCTTTGGAATAATTTGGTCGGTATCGACGTTGTTTTTATCAAGTGGGGCCATTAAGCCACTAAAATAGATGCTCATTAGGCTTCTCCTCTAATATCAACAAAGTGGCCATGTATTGCTGCCGCTGCCGCCATTGCTGGGCTCACTAAGTGTGTACGCCCGCCTCGCCCTTGGCGTCCTTCAAAATTACGGTTAGATGTAGATGCACAGCGTTTACCTGCGCCTAAACGGTCGTCATTCATTGCTAAACACATAGAACAACCCGGCTCACGCCATTCAAACCCTGCAGCTTTAAATATGTCGGCAAGGCCTTCATCTTCTGCTTGCTGTTTAACCAAACCTGAGCCCGGAACAATTAATGCCTCTACGCCAGCAACCACTTGCTTGCCTTCAACAATTTTTGCTGCGGCGCGTAAATCTTCAATGCGACTGTTGGTGCATGAGCCAATAAATACTGTGTCTACTTTGGCAGTTGATAACTTATCGCCCGCTTTTAAACCCATGTATTTAAGTGCACTACGAATAGCATCAGCTTTAATTAAATCGGTTTCTTTTTCTGGATCTGGAATACATTCGTCAACGCCAATCACTTGCTCTGGGTTAGTCCCCCAGGTGATCTGTGGTTGAATATTAGCAGCATCTAGCTCTACCTCTAAGTCAAAGGTTGCGCCATCATCAGTTTTTAAGGTTTCCCAGTAGGCAACAGCGGCGTCAAAATCAGCGCCTTTTGGTGCAAATGGGCGCCCTTTTAAGTACTCGTAAGTGATTTTATCTGGGGCAATTAAACCTGCCTTGGCACCCATTTCAATACTCATGTTACACAGTGTCATGCGCGCTTCCATCGAAAGCGCCTCTATGCCTTCACCACAAAATTCAGCCACATAACCCGTACCACCAGCAGTGCCTAGTTTACCTATAACCGCCATAATTAAATCTTTAGCAGTTACTGTTGGGCGTAACACACCGTTAATTTGAATTTTTAACGACTTAGCCTTTTTTTGCTGTAGCGTTTGCGTAGCTAATACGTGCTCAACTTCTGAGGTTCCAATACCATGGGCAAGCGCTCCAAACGCGCCGTGGGTTGAGGTATGACTATCGCCGCATACTATGGTGGTGCCTGGCAAAGTGATCCCTTGCTCTGGGCCAATCACATGTACTATACCTTGATTTACTGAATTTAGGTCGTACAGCAAAATACCAAATTCTTTACAGTTTGCATCCAGTGCCATTAGTTGATTTTTAGAGACTTCGCTGGCTGCATCTAATGAACGGCTTTTAGTTGAAACATTATGATCCATGGTCGCAATGGTTTTTTCTGGACAGCGCACTTTACGATTTTTTTCACGTAAACCTGCAAATGCTTGTGGCGACGTCACTTCGTGTACTAAATGACGGTCAATATAAAGTAAATCGGTTTGCTCGTTGATGCTGGCAACCGTGTGTGCTTGCCAAATTTTATTGTATAAAGTTTGAGCCACTTGCTAACTCCCTGATCTGATTGAGCCACAACCTAACGGTGCTGTGGCTTTAATAATTAAATGCGTGAAACGATAGCCGCTGCAACATCGGTGGTGGTATAGCCGCCCTGCGGATAAATATCAGGCGTCCCCACACCCGCTTCAACCGCCTCTGCAACTGCTTTTTCAATGGTGCGAGCCGCTTCATCTTGTCCTAATGAATAACGTAACATTAATGCGGCACTTAAAATTTGTGCAATAGGGTTAGCGACCCCTTTTCCGGCGATATCGGGCGCTGAGCCACCCGCGGGTTCATACAAGCCAAAGCCTGATTGATTTAAGCTAGCCGAAGGTAATAGCCCCATTGAGCCGGTGATCATCGCGCATTCGTCCGATAAAATGTCGCCAAATAAGTTATCGCACAGTAATACATCAAACTGGCTAGGCTGTTTAACTAGCTGCATCGCTGCATTATCTACATAAATATAATCTAAGCTCACTTCAGGAAACTCTTTACTCACTTCAGTGACTACTTCACGCCAAAGTACACTTGATGCTAAAACATTGGCTTTATCAACCGAGGTTACATGATTGCTGCGCAATTTAGCGGCCTCAAAAGCAAAACGTGCAATACGCTCAATTTCTTTACGCGAGTATGTTTGGGTGTCAAATGCCGCTTCTTCAGCACCTTCGCCACTGCGACCTTTTTCACCAAAATAAATACCGCCGGTTAGCTCACGCACACACAAAATATCAAAGCCTTTTTCGCTAATATCAGCACGAAGTGGTGATGCAGCGCTTAATGCAGGTAATAACTGCGCTGGGCGCAAATTACAAAACAAACCAAAGTGCTTTCGTAGCGGTAATAATGAGGCACGCTCTGGTTGCTCATTCGGTGGTAGGTTTTCCCACTTAGGACCACCCACGGAGCCAAATAAAATAGCATCGGCGTTTTCACAGGCTTTTAAAGTGGTATCAGGAAGTGCTTTGCCAAATTCATCAATGGCTGCGCCGCCAATCGCGTGATGCTCACGGTTCAGAGTAAAACCAAATTTATCACTGACTGCGTCAAGTACTTGCTCTGCAGCTGCCATAACTTCTGGGCCAATACCGTCGCCTGCTAATACGGCAACGCTGTAATGTGTTTTACTCATCCTGCTTTCCTTTGTTGTTTTAAATCAGACACTTTTTGTGCTCGATAAATTAAGTTATAAACCCGAACCATAGCTCGTACTGAGGCTTCGACCACATCGGCCGCAATACCAGCACCGTGATAGGGACGACCATCATATTTAGCAATAATATTCACTTGCCCTAATGAGCTGGCGCCTTGGCCGGTGGCCTCTAAATTGTATTCAATCATTTCAACACTCATACCTGTTAAGCGCTCAATAGCAGCAAACGAAGCTTCAACTGGACCATTACCTGTTGCGGCTTCTTGTTTTGCTTCGCCATCAATCAGCAAGCCTATGGTTGAGCTGGCCACCGATTGTGAATTAGACGCAGAGTTAACAAACTCTAACTGGTACTTTTCGTCTTTGTCGTTAATTTGATTAAAGTAAATCATGGCCTCTAGGTCGTAGTCGTATACTGTGCCTTTTTGATCAGCCAGCGCAACGAAACTTTGGTATAAGCTATCCATGTCGTAATCTGATTTTTGATAGCCTAATTCTTCTAAGCGGTGCTCTATAACATGACGGCCTGAGCGTGAGGTCATATTTAATTGATTACTTGGTACGCCAACACTTTCTGGTGACATAATTTCATAAGTGTTTTGCGCTTTTAATACACCGTCTTGATGAATACCTGAGCTGTGAGCAAACGCATTTTCGCCAACAATCGCTTTATTTGGCTGTACCGGCATATTACAAATTTTGGCCACTTGACGAGAGGCGCGATAAATTTCTTCGCTTTTTATGTCGGTATATACGTTTAAGTGGTCTTTACGCATTTTCATGATCATTGCCACTTCTTCAAGTGAACAGTTCCCCGCACGCTCACCTATACCATTAATGGTGCATTCAATTTGGCGTGCACCGGCTTGCACTGCGGCCACGGAGTTGGCAACGGCTAAACCTAAATCGTTGTGGCAATGCACACTTAAACGCGCTTTATCTATATTTGGCACGTTATTCATTAAATGACGGATCATTGCTGCGTATTCATCTGGAGTTACAAAACCGACTGTATCTGGCAAATTAATTGTTGATGCACCGGCGTTAATTGCTTGCTCAACAATTTTGCATAAATCCCAATGCGGTGTACGCCCAGCATCTTCACACGAAAACTCAACATCATCGGTATAGTTACGCGCTAATTTAATAGATTTAACAGCCATTGCAGTGGCATCATCAAGACTCATACGCAACTTGTGTTCAAGATGAAGCGGGCTGGTGGCAATAAAAGTATGAATACGGCTTTGCTGTGCAGCGCGCAGCGCATCGCCACAGGCCTCGATATCTTTGGCAACCGAGCGAGCTAAGCCACAAATAATAGGGCCTTTAACCTCGGTGGCAATACGTTGCACTGAGCGAAAGTCAGCTGGGCTCGACACCGGAAACCCCACTTCCATTACATCCACATTTAAGCGGCTAATGGTATGCGCCAGTTGAACTTTATCGTCTTCTGTTAGGCTTGCTTTTAGTGCCTGCTCACCATCACGTAAGGTGGTATCAAAAATCCATACTTTATCTTGCTGTTGCATAACTGCCCCTCAATTCCTGTATTACCCAAATTTCGATTTATCCCTGCAGCGAGATAAAAAAAACCCCGCGGTTGCGGGGTTTTTAATGTTTAGCTCAATGCAAACACACTAATCCCCGCTCACTTGCCACAGCAGTAAGAGGTTTAGTGTAATTAAGCGAATAGTTTGCATCTGTTTTCTTGTGTGTGTGTCCAATGAGGCTTATTTTTATCATTGCAACGCAGTTGGCGCAAGCATAAAAATACCAAACAAATAATTAAAGGGGACTTTCTGGGGATTTAAAATTCAAACAAAATCGTATAAAAGAATAAAATATCCAATTTAAACCTAGAGCAGGTTTAAATTAATAAGCGCTGTAAAATACAGCGCTTATTTTAACTTTTTTAATATTTATTCTTTATTTTCAGCACGTACGTAATTTGACGCGCCGCGCGTAATATAACGTAACTGCCATATAACTCGCTCAATCAGTTCATCGCGTTGCTGACCTTCAATATCGAGCGCTTCAGCGCCTGCATTAAATACCAAAGTAACCATGGCTTCTGCCTGAATATACGCATGAATAGCATCGCAGGGGGTTTCACTTTCTAAATAATGTGCGAGTTCTAAAATAAAGTGTTTCACTTCACGTGCCACTGCTGCTCTAAATGCTTTTGAGGTACCTGAGCGTTCACGCAGCAAAAGTCTAAACTGATTGCTTGAGTTATCAATAAACTCCATAAAAGTAACCACAGAGGTGTTGATGACACTGCCACCACTGGCTATTCGTCTGCGTGCTTGGCGCATCAGCTGGCGTAGGGTTAAACCCGCTTCATCAACCATGGTTAAGCCCAACTCGTTCATATCTTTAAAGTGACGATAAAAAGAGGTAGGCGCAATACCAGCTTCGCGTGCTACTTCACGCAAGCTTAAATTAGAAAAGCTATGATCAGCACTAAGTTGATTAAATGCAGCTTCAATTAATGCTTGTCGTGTTTTTTGTTTCTGTTGTGCTCTAACACCCGACATCAACAGCTCCCTGAGTGAATTTGTAATAAATTTTTAATTAAAAAAATAGCTAATAGTACAGTCTAATACTTGACGGCAGCAGATTGAAATATTATTTTAGCGTACAGTTGTACGCTGAGAAATGAGAAACATGAAAAAACCACCGATTATATGGACCAACGTCCTTTTCTTTAGCCTGACGTTTTTGGCTGCTATTACACTTGTACCTTGGTATGGGTTTAACTATGGCTTTACAGGCACGCAGTGGGTTGCTTTTGTAGCTTGCATGTTTTTTGCGGGGTTATCGATCACCGCGGGCTACCATCGTTTATGGGCGCACAAAACTTACAACGCTCATCCTGTGGTTGAATTTATTTTTGCCCTTGGTGGTGCCTTTGCGCTACAAAACAGTGCATTGCATTGGAGTAGCGATCATCGAATTCACCATGGTCAGGTTGATGACCCAGTTAAAGACCCTTATGCCGCCACAAATGGCTTTTGGTATAGCCACATTGGTTGGATGCTACGTGACTACCAAGGCGACAGCTACGATGATTACAGCAACTGTCGTGATTTACAGCGAAATAAAATTGTTATGTGGCAACACAAGCATTACTTAAAATTGGTAATTGCCATGAATGTTGGTTTACCGCTAGTACTCGGCTTAATGCTTGGTGATGTATGGGGCATGTTACTGTTAGCAGGCTTATTGCGTTTAGTATTGAGTCAGCACTTTACCTTTTTTATTAACTCAGTAGCACACATTTGGGGTTCACGCCCTTACACTGAAAAAAACACCGCGAGAGACAATGGCTTTTTAGCACTATTTACCTACGGTGAGGGTTATCATAACTTCCATCATATTTTTGCCAGCGATTACCGCAATGGCATTAAATGGTTTCATTACGACCCAACAAAATGGATGATCCGCTCACTCGCTGCCATTGGTTTAGCGAGTAAATTAAAGCGTACACCGGTTGAGCGCATTGAAAAAGCTAAAGCAGAAACCTTAATGAGCAAAACACAAGGTCGCCTTGCAAAATTGCCTTTAGCGCAAGATAAGCTTACATTATTACAACAAGAGTACGATTTGTTGCTTAAAAAGCTGCAAAATTATTGCTCATTACAAAAACAAGTGTTAGAAGCTAAAAAAAATAATATGGCAAAGCAGTGTGAAAAGTCGGCATTAATGGCACAATATCACGAGCTTGAAGCCGCCTGGGAAACACAAAAACAGGCATGGCTAGCACTTAATGCGAGGTTATTAAAAGCCTCTTTTAGTTAAAATAGGAGTGGCTGTGGCCAAACAACCAGAAAAGAAAAAAGTACCCGTGAGCTACCAATATGATGCAATCATTATTGGCACGGGTCCTGGCGGTGAAGGGACCGCTATGAACCTCTCTAAAAGTAACAAAAAAGTAGCGGTTATTGAACGCCAAACAGCTGTTGGTGGTGGTTGTGTTCACTGGGGAACCATTCCTTCAAAGGCACTTCGCCATTCGGTTAGTCGCTACATTGAATACAAAGCAAACCCTTTGTTTAACGTAGGTGAGCGCCCAGTAAGACTTACTTTTCCAGATATTTTACGCCATGCCAGCTCGGTAATTTCAAAGCAATCAAACTTACGCAGCAGCTTTTACGATCGTAACCGCATTCATATGTTTCAAGGCGATGCTAGCTTTGTTGATAAGCACACTATTGAAATTAGACGTAATGACGGTTCAACTGAACGCCTAACAGCACAAACTATTGTTATTGCTACCGGCTCACGCCCTTATCGCCCACCAGGTGTTGATTTCACCCATTCGCGTATTTATGAAAGTGACACAATTTTAGGCCTTGAACACGATCCTCATCGCGTACTTATATACGGCGCGGGTGTAATTGGCTGTGAATACGCATCTATCTTTAAAGGGCTAGGTGCAAAGGTTGATTTAGTAAATACTCGCGATCGCCTACTTGCGTTTATGGATGCTGAAATATCTGATGCGCTTAGCTATCACTTTTGGAATAGTGGCATTGTTATTCGTCATAACGAAGAATTTGATCGCATTGAAACCCGCGATGACTGTGTTGTTATGCATTTAAAATCAGGTAAACGTGTAAAGGCTGACTGCATTTTATTTGCCAATGGCCGTACTGGTAATACCGATACACTGAATTTAGAAGCGATTGGCTTAAAAGCAGATAGCCGCGGACAAGTAAAAGTAAACGAAACCTACCAAACAGAAATAGACAATGTATACGCAGTAGGCGATGTTATTGGCTACCCAAGCCTTGCTAGTGCTGCATTTGACCAAGGCCGGATTGCCGCAGATGCCATCGCTTGTGGTAACTGCGATGAAAAGCTGATTATTGATATTCCAGCCGGTATTTATACTATTCCTGAAATGAGTTCTGTTGGTAAAACAGAGCAGCAATTAACTGCCGCAAAAGTACCGTATGAAGTGGGGCGTGCGCAATTTAAACACTTAGCCCGTGCGCAAATTGCAGGTACCGATGTGGGTAGTTTAAAAATATTGTTCCATACAGAAACCAAAGAAGTACTTGGCGTGCATTGCTTTGGTGAGCGTGCTTCTGAGATTGTTCACATTGGCCAAGCTATAATGGAACAAAAAAATGGTGGCAATACCATCGACTACTTTGTAAATACTACGTTTAACTACCCAACAATGGCAGAAGCTTATCGAGTTGCGGCATTAAATGGTTTAAACCGCTTGTTTAAGTAAAAACTTAAGTAAAATAGTTTGCAATAAAAAGCCCGCTAATTAGCGGGCTTTTTATTGCTAGTTCACAACTTACTTATGATATTGTGCACTTAGCTCATGCACAGCGTTAATAAATACACCCGCATTTTCTGGATCAACATCAGGTGTAATACCATGACCTAAGTTAAATACATGACCATTGCCTGTGCCAAAGTCTTCTAAAATAGTGCCGACTTCTTGGCGAATACGATCTGGCGTGCCGTGTAGCATTGAAGGATCCATATTGCCTTGTAGTGCCACTTTATCGCCAACACGACGTTTGGCATCACCAATATTAATAGTCCAATCTAGGCCTACTGCATCACAACCTGTTGCTGCAATTGCCTCAATCCATTGGCCACCATTTTTAGTAAATAAAGTAACCGGTACTTTACGGCCATCATTTTCGCGGATTAAACCATCAACGATTTTATGCATATACTGCAGTGAAAACTCATTGTAGTCACGCGGGCTCAATACACCGCCCCACGAATCAAATATCATCAGCGATTGTGCACCCGCTTTAACTTGCGCGTTTAAGTAATCAATCACTGAATCAGCTAGCTTATCAAGCAATAAATGCAGTGTTTGTGGCTCAGCAAACGCCATTTTTTTGATTTTACCAAAAACCTTACTGCTTCCGCCTTCAACCATATAAGTTGCAAGTGTCCAAGGTGAACCCGAGAAACCAATTAATGGCACTTCACCTTTAAGCTCACGACGAATAGTGCTTACAGCATTCATTACGTAGCCAAGCTCATCGGTAGGATCAAGTTTTGGAATTTTTTTAACATCGGCTAATGATGAAATTGGGCGTTCAAACTTAGGGCCTTCACCTGTTTCAAAGTACAAACCTAATCCCATTGCATCGGGAATAGTTAAAATATCACTAAATAAAATAGCGGCATCTAACGGGTAACGGCGCAGAGGCTGTAAAGTTACTTCACAGGCTAACTCAGCATTTCTACACAGGCTCATAAAATCGCCCGCTTGTGCACGTGTAGCACGGTATTCAGGTAAATAACGTCCAGCTTGACGCATCATCCATACTGGCGTGACATCAACAGGTTGCTTGGCAAGGGCACGTAAATAACGGTCGTTTTTTAATTCGCTCATAGCGTATAGAGTCCTAGGGCTTTTAGAAATTGTGCAAGATTGTACCACCATATTTGCGCCCCCTCTATCGCTAAGCGATTAAATCGCCTTAGAGTAGCGCTAGATCAAGTAATTTTTAGTTTTCATTTTATTTTGTATATAAAACAACCAAACAAACGTTAATAATAAAAACTTTTCATTAAACTATTTGCAACATTTAAAAAAGCTTGGTATTGTTACTCCCGCGTTAACAAAACAATAACAAAAATTGTTAATACAAAAATAATAAAAATCTCTAATAAAAATAAGAATGCTTGTTTAAACAAGTCTAATAAAGAAATTAAACCACCGTAACAGGTGGTTTTTTCTTGCCTGAAATAAATTACTTACAACTTATACCTTAAACAAAACCCTCTGTGGTACTACATCTATTTTACTTGTTGATATACACGCCAATTAAATATATCTTGGATGATAGAAACTTTATTACCAATTAAAAATCCAACCCAGCTTAGGAGAAGAATTATGCTGAAGCGTGTAGAAAAAGCTCAACAAAAGTGGGGGGGTAGCCATACGGTCATCGACAATTGGTTAAACGAACGCCAAGAGCTGATTGTGCTTTATTGTAAAATTGCAGGCTTTTCACCTTACGAGAAAAAAGATCAATCTTTGCCTGAACCATCACAAATTCAAGCATTTTGCCAAATCTTAATGGATTACCTATCGGCCGGCCACTTTGAAGTGTACGACGATATTGCTAAAGCTTGCGAAAAGAAAGGCTTAGAAAGCCAACAACTAGCAAATACTATATACCCACGTATTTCAGATACCACTGACATTGCTCTAGATTTCAATGACAAATACGCTGAAGTAGACGCAGAAGATTTGTTAGTAGGATTTGATAATGACCTATCGGTTATTGGTGAAGCACTCGAAGCGCGCTTTGCACTCGAAGATGAGTTAATTGATAACTTATATTCTAACCACACTGACTAATTAGTTATTCAGTGCAATAAAAAAGGGACCTAAGGTCCCTTTTTTGTTTTATATAAATACTTATTCTGCAGCGACAGCTTCTGCATCATTTTGAATTTCTAATAATTCAACTTCAAAAATAAGTGTTGAATTAGCAGGAATTTTACCTAAATCACGATCACCGTAAGCAAGATCTGAAGGAATGGTAAATTTGTACTTAGAACCAACAGTCATAAGTTGTAAACCTTCAGTCCAACCAGGAATAACACGGTTTAGTGGGAAAGTTGTTGGCTCGTTGCGTGAGTAAGAGCTATCAAATTCAGTACCGTCTAAAAGAGTACCTTTATAATGCACTTTAACTACGTCAGTCGCTACTGGCTTAGCGCCTTCGCCTTCGCTCATTACTTCGTACTGTAAACCAGACTCAGTAACCATTACGCCTTCTTTTTTAGCATTCTCAGTTAGGTATTTTTCACCCTCAACTTTGCTTTTTTCAGACTCTACTTTTGCTTTTTCTTCTTGTTTAGTACGCACTGACTCATCTAATGCTGTTAATACTTCACGAATTTTCTCTTCGTCAATTTTAGCATTACCAGCAAGTGCATCTTCAAAGCCACGCATTAATAATGCTTGATCTAATTCGATACCAATCTCTTTTTTATCTGCTAGGTCTTTATTTAAAAAGTTACCTACAGATGCACCAATACCGTATGCTTGTTGTTGCGCTACAGTATCTAGCTTAACGTCTGCTTGCTCTTTTTTTGCTTCTTGATTACAAGCTGTAAGCGCTAAAACTGACGCTGCAATCAATGACAATTTAATCGTCTTTCTCATTTTAAATCTCCGACACACTTTGCAGTTGTCATTTATTGTAATATTACTAGTTAAAGATTAACGGCCTACATGGTAGGCTGCTTGTTTAATAGCTAAACTAAAAACATATCCAGTGATTAGACAAACAACCTAGGCGTTTTTCGCAACCTAGTCTAACCTCTCAGTCACGAAGAGTTAAGAGGAAATACCTGTAATATGTCGTTATTTCGTACTTTTTTAGTTGCTACCTGCTGTTTATTAACAATTGCATGTAGTGATGAAAAACAACAAGCAGTGGCTAGTTTTGAGCACACAGCACAAGGTGCTTTCTCATCCGCACTATCGCATGATGGTCAATACAGCTTAGTGTCTTCTATCAATCATGGGGTCGCCCTTTGGGATAATCAACAGCAAGCGCTTAAATACCAATGGTTTCAACAACAGGCTGAAGATAGCTTAGTTTATGCCGTAGCCATTGCTTTTGATAATAGCGTGGCTGTTACCGCCGAAAAAACCACCTTTGCCGTTTGGGATATAGCCTCAGGCAAAAATAAAGGCTTTTACAAAATACAAAAAGCCAGCATCCGCGATATTGCCATTAGTAACCAAGGCAACAGTGTTATTTACGGGCGCAGCGATGGCGTTGTGGTATTTATAAACCTTAACACTGGCAGACGCATTGAATTTTTAGGCCACCAAGATAAAGTAAACACCGTAGACCTATCACCTAATGGGCGCTATGCATTGAGCGGCTCAAACGATTATGTGGCCTACTTATGGGATACCCAAAGTGGACAAGTTATCCATCGCTTTAATCACCCAACCCGAGTAACCCAAGTCGCTTTAGATCCTCAAGGTCGTTATGCTTTTACCGCCGACAGTATGGCACAAGCAAATGTATGGAAGCTGACTACAGGTGACCTTGTTAGTAAACTAAAGTATATTGCGCGTCAGAAAATTTTTACTGCGGTGCGTTTTAACGACCAAGGCACTTTATTAGCAACCGGTTCACCCAACAAACGAGTGGATTTATGGCAGCTAAACAGTGGTGAAAAAATTCAAACATGGCAAGTGACCCCAAGAGAAGGCAGTAAGCCAAAATCGGCAGTGGTACTTGATGTGACATTTACAGATAACGGTAAATCATTGTTAACTGAAAGCTCAAGCGGAATCGCTGAGCGCTTTATTATACGAGAACCAAATGAACACAATTGAACATCGGTTAATGGAGCTTGAGGCTAAAGTGGCTTTTCAAGACGAAACGATTGAAATTTTAAATGATGAAATAAAAGTTCACCAGCAACAGATGGCAAAAATAAAGCGCCAAACCGAGTTGCTGGCTGAAAAACTTAAAGAGTCGCAGTCATCACAGCCTATGATGTCGAATATGCCAGAGCCACCGCCGCCGCATTATTAAGCAGCACTAACAAGGCACTAATCGCCTGGATTAAACACGCCAATGATCTGTTCAAATTGGCGTGTTGATGCCTGCACAGCCTGCTCTGGTTGAGCCATTTTATGGCCACACTGCATACATTCAACTTTTTCTACGTCGTGCTCTTTGTAAAGCATTAACATATCCATGGTTTTACACTCAGGACACGTTGCTCCAGCAATAAATCGTTTTTTATGTTTCACTTCGCTTTTCCTACCATTTTGACTGACGTTATTTTATCGCAATATTTGCCTACTTGATACGATTGATATGGCTAATAAGATCCGTGTTATAATGGCGGCAATTCAATCAAGGCACAGTAAAGTAACGTATTTATGATCCAAATCTCAGAAATAGAACTGCTTCGCGGTGGCAAAGCTTTATTAAAAAATGCATCGGCTACATTATTTCCAGAGCACAAAGTAGGCCTTGTTGGTGCCAATGGCTGTGGTAAGTCAACGCTATTTAGTTTATTAAAGTCTGAGCTTTCGTTAGATGGCGGTAATTGCAGTATTCCTAAGGATTGGTCACTGGCCTCAGTAAAACAAGAAACCCCCGCCCTTGAAATAAGCGCCATAGATTACGTACTGCAAGGCCACCCTGAATACTACGCACTAAGAATTGCGTTGCGTGAAGCCGAGCAAAATAACGATGGCGACACTCAAGCTAAAGTGCATATTCAGCTTGAAAATATTAAAGGCTATAGCATTGAAGCCAAAGCAGGTGAGCTGTTACATGGTTTAGGCTTTGCTAATAATCAAATAGAAAACCCGGTAAGTGCATTTTCGGGTGGTTGGCGCATGCGCTTAAACTTAGCCCAAGCGCTTATTCGCGATGCCGACTTACTGTTACTGGATGAGCCAACAAACCACCTTGATTTAGATGCCGTGTATTGGCTAGAGCGTTTTTTACGTGCCTACACCGGCACGCTAGTACTTATTTCTCATGACCGTGAGTTTTTAGACGCTGTGGTTGATCAAATTTGGCATATAGATAAACAACTTATTAATGTGTACAAAGGTAACTACTCGCAGTTTGAACGCCAAAAAGCTGAGCGCCTATTGCAGCAGCAAGCCATGTTTGAAAAACAACAAGAACAAATAGCGCATCTTGAGCAGTTCATTACCCGCTTTAAAGCCAAAGCCAGTAAAGCCAAACAGGCACAAAGCCGTGTTAAAGCGCTAGAGCGCATGGAAAAACTTGCCCCAGCACATGTTGACTCGCCATTTGATTTTGAATTTGCTGAGCCAACCGCCCTGCCCAATCCGCTAATGACTCTCGACAAAGCCAAAGCCGGTTATGGCGATGTCACCATTTTAAACAGTATTAAGCTGAACTTAGTACCAGGCAGCCGTATTGCACTACTGGGTAGAAATGGCGCAGGTAAATCAACACTGATTAAGTTACTGTCAGGTGACTTACAGCCTCAAGCAGGTGAAGTGTTTCAGCATCAAGGCTTAAACATTGGCTACTTTGCGCAGCATCAACTGGAGTCTCTAGATTTAAAAGCCAGTGCCGTCACTCACCTGCAACGCTTAAACCCTAAAGCCAGCGAACAATCATTGCGTGACTTTTTAGGCGGTTTTGCCTTTGTAGGCGATAAAGCACTCGATCCTGTAGCTCCCTTTTCTGGCGGTGAAAAAGCTCGTTTAGTACTGGCTATGTTGGTTTATCAAAAACCAAATTTACTACTACTCGATGAGCCAACCAACCACCTTGATTTAGAAATGCGCCACGCTTTAGTTATGGCATTACAAGGCTTTGAAGGCGCTATGGTCACGGTATCGCATGATCGCCATATGCTTAAAAATACCGCCGATGAATTTTATTTAGTTGATAATGGCGAGGTCACCCAATTTGGCTACGACCTAGATGCATATTATCAGTGGCTGCTTAATGCTAATAAAGAAGCCGCTAAAAACGACACCGACGAAGAGCCAAAAGCCCATTCACAAGTTAACCGTAAAGAGCAAAAGCGCTTAGAGGCCGAGTTTAGAAAAGCGATTCAGCCGCTGAAAAAGCAAATTGAAAAACTTGAAAAGCAATTAGATAAATTTGCTGCAGAACTAGCTGACGTTGAAGAGGCGCTAGGCGATAACACTCTCTATAACGACGAAAATAAAGGCAAGCTTAAAGAGTTAATTACTAAACAAGCCACACTTACGCCTAAGCTTAACGATGTTGAAGAAGAGCTACTTATGGCCCTTGAAGAAATGGAACAAAAAGAGCAGGCATTCGCCGATGAACTTGCTTAAAAGCAACGATTTTTGGCAGTTTGCATGTAACCTTTATAGCAAAGGTGACATGCAAACGCGCCTGTTGGATTATCAAAACCAGCTAGGTAAAAACGTCAACCTCTGCTTGTTGCTGTATTACTTAGATTCTCTCAATCTAGCTATTAACCAAACACAGCTAAACAAGCTTGAACAATCAATTAGTGAGTTTGATAAGCTGGCATTGAAGCCTCTACGAGCCACACGTGCCTACTTAAAAGCCAATCAAGCCGAGATTACAGATTACGCCGCAATTCGAAAAGCACTTCTCGGTGCCGAGCTAAAATTAGAAAAGCAGCAACAAATAATATTGATTGATAAAGTTAATAGTATGAATTTAACACCTTGTGCAACGCCCAATAACAGCGATAAATATTTGTCATAATTTTTCACTATTAATTTCATCAGATCATAAAGCCATTTATATTATGAATATTAGCTCTTATATACATGGTTACTTTGGTTTACTTTTATACACCAAGCTATATATCTTTAGTTTTGTATTGAAATACCTCTTCTAAAGGTAAGTTAAAAACTAAAGAAATTTTAAAAGCCACCTCTAAAGTGGGTGAATATTTATTTGCCTCAATTGCCATTACCGTTTGCCGCGTTACGCCAATAGCATCTGCTAACTGCTTTTGCGTCATTTCATCGCGTAAAAAGCGTAATGTTCGAATAGAGTTAGTTATTGCATACTCACTCATAGATATCACCCGTTCTGCCTTTATAAAGCTGCGCTATGTAATTGACTATTTCGGCAATCAAAAAAGCGCCTACCATGATATGCATTGGTAAATATGGAATATTATATTCGATAGCTGGGCCCCAGTTATTAGCTTCAATTTGATATTGAAAAATAGCAACACAAATTCCCGCCTGTAAGATTATGGCCTTGTATTTATAACCTACTAAATTTATTTGCTTTTCTCTCACATCAGGTGGCTGATTTAATTCATTATCACTGATAAATGTAAGTAATAAATAGCTCAATACTATAAGTATCACAGAATAAATTAACACCTGTAGCAATAAGCCAGATAACCAAGAAACAGAACTAAGCTGCTGCGTACTCGCATTCATTAGGCTGTTTACATAAAAGTAAGATATGTACACGCTTACTAGTAAATCGATACTCAGCGTCAGTTCTCTAAAACTTATGCTTTGTAAAAGTTCTTTAAAGTGCTCTGAACGAGTCATATAAAGCTAACTCCAAGTAAAATATTTTTGACTTTTAAACTATAAGTTCACTTTTTATCCATGTCAAATATATTTAACACCAGGTTTGTTTTATTTAACCTAAAACAAAGCAACGGTTATTCAAAGCTGAACTTTGCTGACCATCTTTATTATAAAAGTGATTAAAAAATCGCAGATAATTTACTAAAAAGTGCAAAATCGACTTAACTTTATTGATCAAAATCAACATCTGCATTGCCCATTTTATAATCTGTAAAATAGCTTGATCTGGATCATATCAAGTACCACTGAGCCAGCCTATGATTACCCCATAGACATCAGGAGGCAATTATGAACGTATTCTTTAGAGATTTTTTTAGCGACCCAGTACTATTTTTATCATTTGGATTTTTAGGCGTCGTTATTAGTTTATGCCTCTTCTTTGTGTATTTTTTCATGAAGAAAGTACACGATGCAGATATTAAAGAACAGCATTAAGCACGACGCACAAAGCGCCTTATTAGTTTACTGATTAGGCGCTTTTTATTTTTAAATATAAAAAATTTGCTACACTAGCGCTTCGTTAATTGCAAAGTGCGTAGTACAGACATGATCCCTAAGTTCAAACCCGCATGGTGGATGACCAACCGACACGTTCAAACCATAATACCGCGTTTTTTCCGCCCTTTTCATCATACTCGCTACGAACTTGCGCAACTTGATACGCCCGACGGTGATTTTATTGAGCTTGCTTGGTCACTCCCGCATAACGAAAAAGCACCACTCGCAGTGGTACTTCATGGACTTGAAGGCAATATCAACAGTTTTTATGCCAAAGG
Source organism: Pseudoalteromonas sp. P1-16-1b (assembly GCF_001401785.1). Lineage (GTDB taxonomy): Bacteria > Pseudomonadota > Gammaproteobacteria > Enterobacterales > Alteromonadaceae > Pseudoalteromonas > Pseudoalteromonas undina. The sequence continues at coordinate 102,850 of NZ_LKGQ01000013.1, forward strand.
CATGATGAAGGCATTAAAAAAGCAAGGCTTTGCTGTCGTATTGATGCACTTTAGAAACTGCTCAACCGAAGTAAACCGCTTACCAAGAGCCTACCATAGTGGCGACACCGCCGATTTAGCTTTTTTTATAAATCATTTAAAACAACAGTTTCCAAATCGCCCTATTGTAGCGGTGGGTTTTTCATTGGGTGGTAATGTACTGGCTAAGTATTTAGGCGAAGAAAACATTCACTGCCCGCTTAACGCAGCTGCCGTGATATCTGCGCCCTATGATTTATCATCATCTAGTGATGTTATTCGTAAAAGCTTAGGTAAAATTTATCAAAAATATTTGCTCGATCGAATGAAAAAGTCGATGCAACGTAAATTACCGCAAATTAAACAACAGATACCGATCACCACTGATCAATTAATGGAAATTGACGATTTATTAGAGTTCGATAACCAGCTTACAGCACCGTTGCATGGCTTTGAGAATGCACACGATTACTACAAAAAAGCCAGTGCGATGCCGTATTTAAAAGATATTGCGACACCTACACTAATTATTCATGCCAAAGACGACCCTATGCTGTCGATTAAAGCGGTTCCAAGTAGTCAGGATGTAAGTGAGCATGTTACGCTGCGTATCTCTGAAAAAGGCGGACACGTTGGCTTTATTAGTGGTAACAATCCACTTAAGCCCGTGTATTGGCTAGAGCAAGTAGTGCCTGACTATTTTAAGCAATGTGTATTTAATAACACCGATAATGAGTGACTATGATTATTCCTTTTGAACAACTTGATAAAGACACACTGTACAACCTAATTGAAAGCTATGTACTGCGCGAAGGCACAGATTATGGCGAACAAGAATTCAGTATTGAAAGCAAAGTGGCGCAAGTGAATCAGCAATTAAAAAGCGGTGAAGCCATGGTGTTTTTCTCTGAACTGCACGAGTCGGTCACCATTATCTCGAAAAACGAATTCAAAGCTATGCAAAGTGAAGAGCAACATTTGCAACATTTGCAACAATAGCTATAGATTAAAGCTTAATTGTTGCTTTAACTTACTTGCTTGACGACGAGATATTTCAACTTGTGCACCATTACGGAGCTTTGCCAAAAGCCCATAATTTATAGTTTCTTCAAGTTCCATTATCGCGTCTAGTCGTATTATGTCACTGCGGCTTGCTCGTAAAAAGTAATCTGGATTTAAGCGAGCTTCAATTTTAGTTAAAGAGCTATGAATATAGGCCTTCCCGAAAGCAGTATAAATCGCTGCATGATTACCAATACTTTCAAACCTTAAAATGTCTGCCAATTGGATAATTTTCATGTTCTCAGAAAATTTAACCATCAATTTAAAGTTATCTTCTAAGTAACTAATAGGCCGCTGTGTCAGTTGCCCTTCCAACTTTTCTAAGGTGCCTTCTAAACGCTCTTTTACAATAGGCTTTAGTAAATAATCAACGGCATTAAGGCTAAAGGCATCTACAGCAAACTCGTTATACGCTGTGCAAAATATTATATTAGTCTCACCTGCTAGCTGCTCCGCAAGTTCAATACCTGTGCCGCCCGGCATTTCAATATCAAGAAAAACAACATCAGGCTTATGCTTTTTTATTAATTCATAAGCATGGCTAATATTTTCAGCCTCATCAATTATATCTATGTGCTTATAAGGCTTTAATAACCGAGCTAACTCATTTCGAGCAAGTAGCTCATCATCGACTATTAATGCTGTTATGGTCGGCTTATTATGTTGCATAGGGCACCTCCAAAGTTGCATTAAACTGTCCGCTCTGTTTTTTAATGAGCAACTTACCATGTTGTGCAAACATCAGCTCAAGTCTTGATTGAATATTCTGTAACCCCAATTTGGTGCCGGACTTAAGTTTCGTTTCATCAAAAGGGTTATTCACTGTAATCGTGACTGTTTCCCCTGTTCTTACTACATCTACTTTTATTTCTCCACCCTCTACTAAATGGGCAATGCCGTGCTTTGTCGCGTTTTCGATTAAAGTTAATAAAGCCATACTCGGTAATACGACTTTTTTTAACGCGTCATCACACTGCATTGTGACTAAAAGCCGTTTACCAAACCGTACTTTTTCAATCGCCAAATAATGTTCGCATACCGTCCACTCTTGCTCAAAATTGACGTGGGTTTGTAAATCTGTGGTGAGGTTATATCTAAATAGCTCAGAAAGCTGGGTAACAATATCAGCGGCTTTATCTTGATCTTGGTAAATCATGCCACGAATTGAGTTTAAGGTATTGAATAAAAAATGAGGATTGATTTGGCTTTTAAGGTTTTCAAGTTGCTGCTCTTTCAGCTGACTCATAATAAGTTTTTTTTCTCTTCGCGATACTACCGCTAAGTAACAACCACTCCATATTAAACTCATTACTAACGCATTAAAAAAGCTTGAGAACACTCCGGTAAACTGTTGCTCATTTAAATCTACCGTTGCTTCTCCATACATTTGTATGCTCATACTCGAAGCGCTCTCAGGTAAAATGAAAGGCGTAAAATAACCTACATTCAGAGTCTGTATTAATGCTAACGGAATAGATAACACACTTAGCAAAAAAATATTGAGTCGTGCTATTTTTAACTTACCACACAACCGGTTACCTAAGGTGTAAAGGATAAAATGGGTCAATAACACAAATACAGATGCATGTGAGACAGTTCTTAAAAGCAAATTAGCATGGTGCTCTGATGCTGTATTTAATATCGCAACTCCTAAGCTATAGTTTATAAGCACAATACAAGTAAAAACCAACAACTGGCAATACCAATAACTTCGCATGGGTACACTCCTTTGATAATACAGAGCATTGTACCCAAGACCGATTAAGTTACTACTCAAAATTTTGATACCACAGTAAAAAACAGTGATTGATTATTGCCAACACTTAGGTAACCCGCGCTAAATAAGGCATATTTGGCTTTCGTTGTTTCCAGTGCGAACTTATAACCAGTCTCACTTTTTAACGCATCGCGATGCTCTAGTGCTGTATTCAGCACAAAATCCTTATAAAAATTATATTTGCCACCCACACGAGTTATATCAAATGTTTGAGAACCTACGTGATTATTAATATCGAGTTGCTGCTTCATTAATGCACTTTCAATATAAAAATGTGCTTTGTCTGAATATGCCCAATTAACCCCTAGAGTGATTTCGGTTTGAGTTAAATTAGCTTTATCACCATCCTTATTTATTTGATGCTGTAAGCGCCCATAAAGATCAACCTTACCATTGAGCTGATCTTTTGAAAGTTTGCCTAATGAAGCTTGGTAATTAATACCAACACCTTTCCCATCAAACACGTCTTTAATTTTGGCTGTTTGAAAGTCAACAGAAAAACCCTCATGGAATTGAAGCACTGAATCGGTTTCATCTATTTCATCTGCGTAACTGATTGATGAAAAAACCAATAATAATGTTGCTAAAATTGGTTTAAAAGATAGTTTGCCTGGCTGATTTTTTATAGTAATTTGCATAGTTATGTCCCTTAAATTGCAGTACGCCTTAGACGCATACTGAGTCTTTGTTGACTAGGACTATAACGATTACACTTGATACCGAAGGGTAATAAGTGATTAATGGCTAAAAAAGAGGATAAACGGATAGTAGGCAGGACGAATCAATTGTTGTTACAATCATTAGCATTATTATAATAAAATAGGTAAGAACATGAAATTACGTTTAGCACTTAGCGCCATTGCACTAACCGTTGCTGGAGCACAAGCAACGACGGCCCCCCCTTCAGATAAAGCAATTAAGCTTGCTCACGATACCATTTTAATCGACACCCACATTGATGTACCTTACCGTATTCATGATAAATGGGCGGATGTAACTAAAGCCACTGAGGGCGGCGATTTTGATTACCCTCGTGCAGTAAAAGGCGGTTTAAACGCGCCATTTATGTCGATTTATATTCCTGCTCATTTAGAGTTTGAAGGCAAAGGAAAAAGCTTTCAATTAGCGAATCAATTGATTGATGGTATGGAAGCGATTGCGTTTCGTGCTCCAGATAAATTTGCCATTGCCAGCTCAACAAGCGATATAGAAGCACAATTTGCGCAAGGTAAAATGTCGATTGCCATGGGTATGGAAAACGGATCGCCTATCGAGGGCGAAATGAAAAACCTACAACACTTTTTTGATCGTGGCGTGCGTTACATCACCCTAGCTCACTCGCAAAGCAATCATATTTCTGACTCATCATACGATATTCGTCGCAAGTGGAAAGGCTTAAGCCCATTCGGTAAAGAGCTAGTAAAAGAGATGAATAACATCGGCATGCTGATTGATGTATCGCATATTTCGGACGATGCATTTTATCAAGTAATGGAATTGTCTAACACACCCGTTATTGCGTCACACTCTTCACTACGTAAATACACGCCGGGTTTTGAGCGTAATATGAATGACGACATGCTGTTAGCCCTTAAAAAGAACGGTGGTGTGATTCAAATTAACTTTGGTTCAAGTTTTGTTACTTCAAAAGCCGGAAGTTGGTACGATCAATTCAAAAGTAAAAAACAAACAATTACTGAAGAAGGCAAAAAAGTAGCTAAAGATTTTGATGCGATGTACCGCGCTAAAAATCCATTTCCATTTGCTAGCCTTGAGCAAGTTCTTGATCATATTGATCACGTTGTGAAGCTAATTGGTATCGAACATGTTGGTATTGGCTCTGATTATGACGGTGTAGGTGACTCACTGCCTATCGGCTTAAAGGATGTATCTAGCTACCCTAACCTAGTTCAAGGTTTGATGGACAGAGGTTACAGTGATACCGATATTAAAAAGATTTTAAGCGGCAATACACTAAGAGTGTGGAAGCAAGCTGAGCAATACGCAAAATCGCATTAAGCTTTGCGCGCTAGGCTTAGGTCTAGCGCTTATAGCCAATTTAAACACCGTATTTCGCCACTCACGCCCCCCCCCTTCTTAATTAACCCGTATATTTCATCCTCATTTACCACATTTTTTAACAGACTTATATTTCGAAAACAGATAAATTACCCATTTTAGAGGCAGATTATTTTATGACTATAAACAAAGGAACTATTGCGATTACTATAGCAACACTTGCCTTGGTAATTTCATGCTACGGAACATTTTTTAAAGATCAGCCCAGTTCGCTTAATAAGCCCAAGCAGCAACAGCTAAGTCCCACAGTTTCTATTAGTACTCCTGCAGAATATCAGCAATCAAATGAAGCCTTAATTGACGAACTAAGCAAGAAAGTAAGTTCGCTACAACGCAAAGTAGCAAACTTAACACTGCACGCTAATGGCTCTTATCAAGAACAAGATACCGACGAATTTAAGGAACTTGTTCTTGACGTACTAGAGGAAAAACAGCAGCAAGAAGATGAAAAACGACGTGAGCAAAATCCTCTTTATAGCTTTTATGCAGACTTACCAGAAGACTATGATTTAAGGATCAAATCAGAACCTGATTATGCTAAACAAATAAACTCTCAATTAAGAGAGCAAACTTTAGATCCAAGCATCTCTGATTTAAATAGGTTAGCTGCACTGAGCCAACTGCAAATGAATATGTATATTCTAAATAAATCTACTATGCCTGAGTATGACTATGAAGTAGTAGGTAACATTTTAAATTTAGTGAACAACAGTAGTGACGAAAAGTTTAAAATTCAAGCTGTTGAGTTATCAACTCAAACACCGGTACTTGATTACCGCCTTGCAGAGCAATTTACAAACTTGTTAGAGCAAGACTCGAATGATTATATCCGTCGCTTAGCTGCACAAGGGTTGATGGCGCAATACTACCAAGCTCAAAATAAACAAGATGGTTATACGAAGCAAATGGCGCAGCACCTACTGTCAGTTTATAACAACAGCTCTGACAATGCAGTCAGGGCAACGCTTGACGAAATGATGGGTAACCAAGATATGCTTGATGAATTACGTAAGAATGCTGGTTACTAACTGATTAAGTTCATGCTCCCACTCTGTTACAGCGATAACATTAATACTTTTACTTCAGACATTAAAAAACCCGAGACTAAGCTCGGGTTTTTTTAATGCTTAATGCATTACAACAGTTGATTACTCAACGATAATTGCTACAAAGCACAGATGCCTAAGGTAAGAGAGCCACCTTCACATTACATAAATTACAAGCATTAAAAAACCCGAGGCTAAGCTCGGGTTTTTAGTATTAATTAGCTAGGCTAACTATTACTCTACGATAGTTGCTACAACACCAGCACCTACAGTACGGCCACCTTCACGGATAGCGAAACGAAGACCTTCGTCCATCGCGATTGGCGCGATTAGAGTTACTGTCATCTTAACGTTATC